>JAESUM010000095.1 GCA_016763075.1 Pseudomonadales bacterium | reverse complement strand
AGCCCAACAGGTGTTACAGCAGCTACCTAAGCCTTTTTTTGGCTTTGTGGCCGCTACAGTAAACCGATCACCGCTTCATAAGATTCTGGGTCTATAATAGTTCCAACGCTATATACGTTTAAGAATCAGATTTGTTCAAATTATTGGGGTGTCGCCAAGCGGTAAGGCCCGGGGTTTTGATCCCCGTATGCGTAGGTTCGAATCCTGCCACCCCAGCCATTTTCGATGTTATGAGTCGTCATACTACTACGTAGACGCACTCTGGCTGTTTTCCCCCTGTCCCTAATCCAGCAGAGCAAAACACGTGACAAGACTTAAAATTTTCACTGGCAACGCCACACCTGAACTAGCCCTCCGAATTAGCCATAAGCTTGGCATGTCGTTGGGCAATGCTGACGTTGGAAGCTTCAGCGATGGCGAGGTAGCGATAGAAATAAATGAAAACGTACGAGGTCACGACGTTTTCATCATCCAGTCCACCTGCCTGCCGACCAATGACAACCTGATGGAACTGGTTATCTTGGCCGACGCTTTGCGCCGGGCATCCGCAGCACGAATCACAGCAGTTATTCCTTATTTTGGATACGCTCGGCAAGATCGCCGGGTACGATCCGCCCGCGTACCCATCAGCGCAAAAGTAGTCGCAGATATGATCTCTGGCGTAGGCATCGACCGCGTCATGACGGTTGACCTTCACGCAGACCAGGTTCAAGGCTTTTTTAATATACCGGTAGACAACGTGTACGGCTCGCCCGTTTTACTGACCGATATCGTTCGCCAGAACCACAAAAACCTTACGGTTGTTTCACCGGATGTCGGCGGCGTAGTTCGAGCCCGCGCATTCGCAAAGCAATTAAATGACGCAGATTTAGCCATCATCGATAAACGTCGGCCACAGGCTAACGAAGCTCAGGTGATGAACATCATTGGTGAGGTTGAAGGCCGCACCTGTATTATTGTCGACGATATGGTCGATACCGCTGGCACATTGTGCAAAGCAGCTAGCGCACTCAAAGATCACGGTGCAGAAAAAGTCGTCGCTTACTGCACACACGCAGTGTTATCGGGAAAAGCCATTGAGAATCTCTCAAGCTCAACCTTAGATGAGCTTGTAGTGACCGACACCATTCCGCTTAGCAGCGCAGCTCAAAGCTGTGATCGTATTCGCCAGCTGTCTCTCGACAACCTGTTAGCCGAAGCGATTAGGCGAGTCAGTAATGAAGAATCTATTAGCGCCATGTTTAGGTAGCTGCTAGTTAGCTCACTACGAAAACGCATACAAATTAGTTTTACCTGTTTTTATAAACTCCGTTTATTTTCGGTCGCAGAAAACAAACGGGAATTTCACCAAGGAGATAGACGATGTCTAACCAATATGAATTAACCGCCGAAATCCGCACCGATGTAGGGAAGGGTGCGAGCCGCCGCCTACGTCGTTTAGCCGATAAAGTACCTGCCATTATTTATGGCGCAGGCAAAGAGCCTGTCATGCTGACTTTGGCTCACAAAGATTTCATTAAAGCGCTGGAGAACGAAGCTTTTTATTCTCACGTCATCACCATCAAAACTGAAAATGGTGAAGAGCGGGCGATTCTGAAAGACCTTCAGCGTCACCCCGCTAAAATTAAAATCCTGCATGCCGATTTCTTGCGCGTCAGCGCAGACGTTAAAATTCAGGTTAAAGTGCCTTTGCACTTCACCAACGAAGAAAGCTGTATTGGTGTTAAATTGGGTGGCGGTCGTATCTCTCACGCGATCAACGAACTCGAAATCAGCTGCTTACCTGCTGATCTGCCAGAGTTTATCGAAATCGATATGGCCGAATACGACTTGGGCGCACATATCCACATTTCAAATATCAAGCTTCCAAAAGGCATTGAAAGCGTTGCACTAAGCTATGGCGAAAACCACGACCTTCAAGTCGCGGCAGTTATGGCTACTAAAGCCATTGAAGAAGATGAAGATAACAGCGCTCCAGTAGCACCTGAAAACGAAGGCGATTCCGAAGAAGATTCTTGATAGAGCCTCTTCTCTGGATTGTCGGTTTAGGCAATCCCGGAACGAAATACCAGGGCACCCGTCATAACGCGGGTGCCTTGTTCGTTTCGATGCTCGCGGATCGGTACAGCTGCACCCTTCAAGCAGACAAAAAATTGATGGGGCATTCTGGCTTCATCCAAGTAGACCGCCAAAAAATCGGCTTGTTAATCCCGAATACCTTTATGAACCTAAGCGGTCAGTCTGTCGTTGCGTTACTCCAATTTTATAAACTGTCGCCACCGAACATATTGGTCGCCCACGATGAGCTAGACCTTCCACCGGGCACCAGTCGTTTTAAACAAAACGGCGGGCACGGCGGGCACAATGGTCTACGCGATATCATCAGCAAATTATCTGGCAAAAAAGATTTTTATCGCCTAAGAATTGGTATTGGCCACCCCGGTGAGCGTAGTCAGGTCGTACATTTCGTCCTGAACAGTCCATCAAAGCCAGAACAGGCATTAATCGAACAAAGCTTGGGCGAAGCACTCGCTGCACTACCCCAAGCCACTGCAGGCCACTGGCAAAAAGCCATGTTTGAACTGCACAGCACTAGCAACTAATTAGAGGTTATCCCGATGGGTTTTCGATGTGGAATCGTAGGTCTGCCAAACGTAGGTAAATCCACCCTATTTAACGCGCTGACAAAAGCCGGCATTGGCGCCGAAAACTTCCCATTCTGCACCATTGACCCCAATATTGGGGTGGTACCGGTGCCGGATCCTCGACAAGACCGTATTGCGGAATTTGTAAACCCTGAGCGCATCGTACCCACCAGTATGGAGTTCGTAGATATCGCTGGGTTAGTCGAAGGTGCCTCCAAAGGCGAAGGCCTTGGCAACCAGTTTTTGGCGACCATTCGCGAAACCGATGCCATTGCTCACGTGGTTCGCTGCTTCGAAAACGAAGACGTTATTCACGTCGCCAATAAAATCAGCCCTACCGATGATATTGAGATCATCAATGTCGAGCTTGCACTGGCCGACCTCGATTCTGTTGAAAAAGCGCTGACCAAAGCGATCCGCGCCGCCAAAGGCGGAGACCAAGACGCGATCAAAGAAAAGGCCACGCTGGAATACATTTTACCTACACTCAACGAAGCCAAACCCGTTCGTTCGCTTGAACTCGACGAAGACCAATTAAAAGCCATCGGCCACCTACACTTGCTGACTATCAAGCCGACGATGTATATCGCCAACGTCGATGAAGAAGGCTTTGAAGACAACCCTTTTCTTGACCAGCTCACTGTCATTGCAGAACAAGAAAAAGCCATCGTAGTGGTTATTTGCAACAAGCTCGAAGCAGAAATTTCCGAACTCGAAGACGATGAAAAACTCGAATTCCTGGAAGATCTAGGCATGGAAGAAGCCGGACTAGACCGCGTGATTCGAGCTGGTTACGAGCTTTTAGGCCTGCAGACATACTTTACCGCCGGGGTACAAGAAGTCCGCGCATGGACCATACCTATCGGCGCGACTGCACCAAAGTCCGCGGCGGTTATTCACACTGACTTCGAGCGTGGCTTCATTCGTGCTGAAGTGATTGGCTATGACGACTATATTGAAAACAAAGGCGAGCAGGGTGCAAAAGACGCTGGGAAATGGCGTTTAGAAGGTAAAGATTACATTGTGCAGGATGGCGACGTCGTACACTTTCGATTTAACGTCTAAAGAAACTGAGGCTGGTAACGCCAGCCTCGCCCAAGTGACGACTGTATTTGCTTGACAAAACAGGGCCAAACATACAGAATTCGCGCTCGATTTTATGGCTACGTAGCTCAGCTGGTTAGAGCACAGCATTCATAATGCTGGGGTCGGCGGTTCAAGTCCGCCCGTAGCTACCATTTTCTGTTGGCTTATTTTTATAGGTCATTCTTCGCAATACGCCATTTTTTAAATGCAGGCACTATCCAAATACTGTACGCCGTACGGTATAGGTTTCACAACATAAGTATCACAACACAGGTGTCACATTCAGATACCACAAAGTCCCACCGATACTCCTCTTCGATACCTTCTCGATACCTTCTCGATACCTAGTCAGTACGAGCCGTTATCCGCTTCGGTTAAAGGGCAATATATTGTCAGGAATTGCGCGCTGCTGAACAGCTTTTCGGCGGCCTTCTGCAAGATGCATTAAGCCCGATAACGTCGACCAAAAGCGCCTAAACTGCTCTAGCGGTTCAAACGCGGCGGTTTCATTGCCGTGTTCGCGCTTTAACTGGTTAATAAATATGCCTGCATCAAAGCACTCACTGTCATCAACCGGTAATCTGCCCTGCCCTGCAATCCACTCGTGCAGGCATTCAATCACTTCATCAATATCCGTTTGAACGCTGCTGTCAGAGCCCTTTTGGTATAACTGCTGCTGGGCTTGAGCCAACACCAATGGCGTCAATTTAGCTTGAGCATCTTTGTCTAGCTGGCATATCGATGCCACTTCGCACAGTATTCGTTTGCGAAATAAGGCAGGGAAGTTATTGAAATCAGGTTTGGTTAAGCCGCAAAAGATCATCGCGTAACGGCTTTGCAGCTCCATCACCACGATGCATTTACGTCGTTTTATTGTGATGCGGTGGGCGTACCATTGCATTGCACGGGTGTGCTGTTCGACGATGGGTTCAACCCCGTCAAACAAATGCGTAGACATATCATTGGCAAAGGCTTCACTGATGTAAAACTGCAACAACTACGTATTCCTCCAAAATGAAACTGTCATGGGGTTTTTAACCCAGCACGACTCAAACTAACCCGTGATAGCCGCCCAATCGGTGTATCCACCATCAAGACTATAAACGTTGTTGTAACCTTGCTCGACTAGAAAACCAGCTACCGGTTGGCTCGAATGCCCGTGATAGCACACCACAACGATTAAATCGGTTTCTTCGGCATCGTTCATGAACTCAGATAAGTTGTGATTACCCAGCTGGACCGAACCTTCAATGTGCCCCGCTGAAAATGATGCATCATCTCGAATGTCGGCAATAATAACGGCTTGATCCGACAGCATTTGCTTAAGACCCCAACCATCGATACGTTTAAAACTCATACTCTTACTGCTCTTTGCTGATGTGTTGCACAACGATAAATACTAATAGTTCGGCATTTACGATGCGAGTGGTTCGACGGCCCCGTCTCGCCATGGCTCAATGATAATTTTAGCGTGGGTTTCAGGGTTCTGCAGAAGTTCGAATGCATCGGCAATGCCGTTAAGCCCAACCTTTGCGCTTAGCCATGCTTGCCAGCGGATGGTACCGTCGGCGAGTGCATTTAACGCATCTTCAAATTCCGGCGCTTCGTAGTAAAAAACATATTGAATACTAAGCTCTTTACGCAGGGCTTCAATTGGCATAAAGCTGTCTTGGGCTGTGCACAAACCCGCCACTATAACTCGTGAATGCGCCGGTGTCTGGCTACAAATTTGCTGCAACAGCCCAACTGCCCCAACACATTCAAATACCACGGTTTGCGCGGGCTGGCTTTCAAGGGTTTTATTGAGTAGATCAAACGGCGATTCGGCGTTTGGGTCAATCACGCTATTTGCACCTACCATAATGGCTCGTTCACGGCGACTAGGCGATGGATCGCTTGCTAATACGGTATTAATTCCGCGCATTTTTAATGCAGCTATCACGGCTAACCCGATTGGACCACAGCCAATAACCAGCGCGGTTTCATCGCCCTGCAAGTTGGCTTTATTAACTGCGTGAATACCAACGGCTAAAGGCTCGGTTAAAGCGGCGGCTTCAGAGCTAAGATGCTCTGGCACCGGCAATAAGTACTCTTCACTTAATACCATATATTCAGCGTAAGCCCCGTGTATCGTGGGGCTTACGCCAATACCATCTTGCCCTTCTTCAGTTTTTAAAAAGGGGATGGAGCAGACTCTTTGACCAACATTCATTTGCTGTTTGGTGTCGGGGCCAAAGGCTACTATTTCAGAGCAATATTCATGCCCTAGCACAAAATCAGTACTGGGCGTATTAGGCTGAGCCGCTTGCGCAGCGGCCTTCAGCATACCAAACAGATGAAGGTCGGAACCGCAGATACCACAGGCTAAATTACGCACCAAAACCTGGCCAGGGCCTGGCTTTGGGTCTGCCATTTGGTCAACTACGAACTCGCCATTGCGAATGATCGTTGCGCGCATTTTTTATCTCTCCATAGCTTTAGGTAACTGCGGTCGGGCGCGATTTAAGACGCTGGTTGCTCGCCGTTTACGATTACTTTATCCGAAGACAGCCCTTGTGCTTCACAAAGCGCACGATAGACAGCCAAAATACTTTGGGCATCGGTCATGCTCACAACATCGCCATTTTCATCAACGTTTACGTTAGCACCGTAAATAGCGAACCAAGTTTCGGTAATGCCTTTTTGGTCTTTGGGTGTCATCAAAGTATGAACAGAACCCGCGGGTTCATACAGGTACGAACCAGGGGAACTAACGTATTCAGGGTATTCTTTGTAATACCATTCGCCTTGAATAGTCACCGCAAATACTGAACCGGTGTGGTAGTGCTTAGGTACTTCCTGGCCGCCCGGCATACGAGTTTTAACCACCCATAACCCTTGGTTCAAATCGACTTGAAGCAATTGCATGGAAGTGCCATTCCCGGTTTCAACGAAGGGCACGTCAGCTTCACTGATATGAATAGCTTCCGTGAGACCGTGTAACGGGACCATCGGGGGAGTTTTCTGAGTAGACATTTTTGTACCTTTTATTGTTGATGACTTGGTTTTATGGGTAACTTCTTCTATGCGTGACTTGGTTTTATTGATTGAGCGATTGTAAAAGGGTATTGGGCGTTATCAGCGGTTGCCGATGAGCGCCTGCTTGATAAGCGTTGTTCACCCTAACATAGCGTTTATTCATATTGCACTGCGTGGTGTTAGGCAAGCCTGCGTATGGCTTATACCAACCTCAAACCCTACCCTGATATAAAAAAACCCCTAGGTCCGTTTGGAACAAGAGGTTTTTTACTGAT
Organism: Pseudomonadales bacterium; assembly: GCA_016763075.1. GTDB lineage: Bacteria > Pseudomonadota > Gammaproteobacteria > Pseudomonadales > JAHRWD01 > JAHRWD01. Next base: position 35,613 of record JAESUM010000095.1, on the reverse strand, counting down.
CGTTTGAAACGATAACGCTTCCTTAGAAAGGGATATCGTCATCAAAATCATCAAAACCGCCGGGAGCTGGCGCCGATTGGCTTGGAGCGCCAAACCCACCGCTGTCACGCTGCTGCTGCGGTGCAGCTTGTGGTGCTTGATTTTGCTGAGGTGCACCACCAGATTGCTGCTGCTGATACCCATCGCCAAAATCGCCGCCGGCCCCTGCTCCACCGCCGCCACGGCTGTCCAACATTTGCATTTCACTACCGACGATCTCGGTGGTGTATCGGTCTTGGCCATCTTGCCCCTGCCACTTGCGGGTTCTGAGACTTCCTTCTACATATACCTTTGAGCCTTTGCGCAGGTATTCACCAGCGATTTCACCCAAGCGATTAAAAAACACCACTCGGTGCCATTCGGTACGCTCTTGTTGCTGCCCTGACTGCTTGTCTTTCCAGCTTTCAGAAGTGGCGATGGTGATGTTGGTAACCGCTCCGCCCGATGGCATGTATCGGACTTCTGGATCTTTGCCGACATTACCGATCAAAATTACTTTATTAATACCGCGTGCCATGGTGGTCTCCTGTGTTTATAACGAGTCTTAACTGGATTAAATCTATCGGTTGTAAGCCTGACAAAAAATCTGCCAAGCAGCAGCACCGGTACTGATTTATGGCCAAATATTCTAGCATAACCGCTACCAGCAAACTGCCATTAGTGACGCATATAAATGCTCTCATTGAACACCTTGGATAAAGCGCCGATCTAGTACGTCATCGGCGGCGTTATGCAGTATAATTAATGGTTTTACCTCTGGGCGGAAGATGGACACCATTATTGTCAGAGGGGCTCGCACCCATAATCTGAAAAACATTGATCTCGACATTCCTCGGGACAAATTAATCGTGATTACTGGGCTGTCTGGCTCAGGCAAATCCTCACTTGCATTTGATACGCTATACGCAGAAGGCCAACGTCGTTACGTTGAATCGCTTTCGACCTACGCACGTCAGTTTTTATCGATCATGGAAAAGCCCGATATCGACCATATCGAGGGGCTTTCACCTGCGATTTCGATCGAACAAAAAGCAACCTCTCATAACCCCCGGTCAACCGTCGGCACCATCACCGAAATTTACGACTACCTGCGGCTGCTATTTGCCCGCGTAGGTGAGCCGCGCTGCCCCAAACACGGCGAACCGCTCGAGGCTCAAACCATTAGCCAAATGGTTGATAAGGTGCTAGCGCTGTCGGAAGGCACCAAGTTAATGCTGCTTGCCCCTGTTGTGCGCGACCGCAAAGGCGAACACCTGCATTTGTTCGAAGAGCTAAGAAGCGGGGGCTTTATTCGCGCCCGTATCAACGGCATCGTAACTGACCTTGATCTAACACCCGAGCTCGATAAAAAGCGTAAGCACCAAATTGAAGTCGTGATCGACCGCTTTAAAGTGAACGACGATATCCGCCTTCGGCTGACTGAATCTTTTGAAACAGCCCTCAGGCTAACCGACGGCTTGGCCTCTATCGCCTGGATGGACGAAGACCAGCAAGAACTTATATTTTCATCGCGCTTTGCTTGCCCGCAATGCGGCTACAGCATCGCTGAAATGGAGCCCCGGTTGTTTTCATTCAACAACCCCGCTGGCGCCTGTGGCGACTGCGACGGCCTTGGGGTGAAGCAATTTTTCGATCCTGAACGAATCGTCCCGGAAACCGATAAATCCCTCGGTGAAGGCGCTATTCGCGGCTGGGACCGGCGTAATCTTTATTATTTCCATCAGCTAAAAGCAGTCGCCGCGCATTACCAATTCGATGTCGATACACCCTTCGCAGAGTTAGCACCTGATATACAAAAAGTGGTGCTATATGGCAGCGCCAAACAGGTTATTGATTTCACCTATACCAATGAAAAAGGGTCGGTATTTAGCCGCAAACACCCCTTTGAAGGCGTTATCAACAACATGGAACGGCGCTTTAAAGAGACGGAGTCTGGCCAGGTTCGTGATGAACTAAACAAGTACGTCAGCACTCACGAGTGCCCGGCCTGTGATGGTGCACGGCTAAAAGAAGAGTCTCGCCATGTATTCATTGAAGAGAATAATTTACCAACACTGACCTCTCTGCCCATTGGCGAAGCTCACCGCTACTTTAGTGAGCTCAGTTTTACCGGAAAACGCGGCGAAATTGCCGACCGTATTCTAAAAGAATTAAAACAGCGCTTCCGATTTTTGGTGGATGTCGGGCTTTCGTATCTCACGCTAGACCGTAGCGCCGAAACACTGTCCGGCGGTGAAGCCCAGCGGATCCGCCTTGCTAGCCAAATTGGCGCTGGTTTAGTGGGCGTCATGTATATTCTTGATGAGCCGTCCATCGGCCTGCATCAACGAGACAATACGCGTTTAATCAAAACACTTACCTATTTACGCGATTTGGGCAATACCGTAATCGTCGTTGAGCACGATGAAGATGCTATTCGCTGCGCCGACCATATTATCGATATCGGCCCCGGTGCCGGGGTTCACGGCGGCGAATTGGTTGCCAGTGGTAGTTATCAAGACATCATCGATAATCCAAATTCATTGACCGGTCAATACCTCTCGGGCAAACGAAAAATCGAGGTTCCAACTCAGCGTAATGTACCAAACCCCGACAAGATGCTTACCATCGAAGGGGCAACCGGTAACAACTTAAAGAACGTAAGCATTGAGATTCCAGTTGGCTTGATGACTTGCGTCACGGGTGTGTCGGGCTCGGGTAAATCCACGCTCATCAACCAGACACTTTATCCCGTGGCGGCGACTGAGCTCAATGGCGCAACGCAATTACGCGCCCAGCCATACGAAAAAATCACCGGCATGGACCAGTTCGAAAAGGTCGTAGATATCGATCAAAGCCCAATTGGCCGAACACCGCGCTCGAACCCCGCTACGTATACCGGCATATTCACCCCTATTCGCGAGTTGTTTTCAGGGACCCATGAGTCCCGCTCTCGCGGCTACAAGCCAGGACGATTTAGCTTTAACGTTAAAGGTGGGCGCTGCGAAGCCTGCCAAGGCGATGGCGTAATACGCGTAGAGATGCATTTTTTACCGGACATTTATGTACCTTGTGATCACTGTAAAGGCAAACGCTATAACCGCGAAACGTTGGACATTCATTACAAAGGCAAGAATATCCACGAAGTGTTGGAGCTAACCATTGAAGAAGGGCTGGAGTTCTTTGAAGCAGTCCCGGTGCTGGCGCGCAAACTTCAAACCTTAGTTGATGTTGGGCTTTCGTATATTCGGCTTGGGCAACCAGCTACCACGCTATCTGGCGGTGAAGCTCAACGAGTAAAACTGGCAAAAGAGTTATCAAAACGAGATACCGGCAGTAATCTGTATATTCTCGATGAACCCACCACTGGCCTACATTTTCACGATATAAAACAGCTGTTACAGGTATTGCATAAATTGCGTGATCACGGCAACACCATCGTTGTGATCGAGCATAACCTAGATGTTATTAAAACTGCGGATTGGGTGATTGATATCGGCCCAGAGGGTGGTAGCGAAGGCGGCGAAGTTGTAGCGGTGGGAACACCCGAGCAGGTAGCAGCGTGTGAACAATCGTTTACCGGCGAGTACCTCAAACACCTGCTGTAGCGGTGCCATTGAACCGGCTGACTTAACCGGTCGCCGTTCAATGATTTGTGCCCGATGCGTAACGTACAGTTACGCGGGGTTCAGCTTTCGTATATAGCTAGCGCTGACTTAACAGCCACACCGTAAGCAACGTCGACGTTAAGTTCACTAAAGGTATTCTCCAGCGAACTCAAGAAATACAATACATTTCGGCGGCTACTGCTTTCGCCCATTAAGCCGACGCGCCATACTTTACCGGCTAACGCGCCAAGTCCAGCACCAATTTCAAGACTGTAATTCTCAAGTAGCAGTCCCCGTACTTTAGCTTCGTCAACGCCTTCAGGGATAGTAATACTGTTTAGCTGGGGCAACCGTGAGTTCTTTTCAACAACGAAGGCAAGCCCCATTGCTTCTACGCCCGCAGCCAACGCTTCATGATTTAGTTCGTGGCGAGCCCAGGCGTTATCGAGGCCTTCTTCAAGCACCATGACTAATGATTCGTGAAGCGCATACAACGCGTTAACTGGCGCAGTATGATGGTACGCCCGTTTGGCTCCTGCCCCCCAGTAACCCATCACTAAGTTGGTATCTAAAAACCAGCTCGATACCGGAACAGTTCGGTTCTTGATTTTCTCTACCGCCCGGTCGCTAAAACTAACCGGTGAAATACCAGGCGTACATGAAAGGCATTTTTGGGTACCTGAATAAATAGCGTCAATCCCCCAGCCGTCGACGTCTACTTCGATACCACCAAGGGAGGTCACCGCATCAACGATCGACAAAACGTGAGCGCTGGTTGCCAGCGCACATAACGTTTTAGCGTCAGATCTAGCGCCGGTGGATGTCTCAGCGTGAACAAATGCCAAAAGTTTGGTATCTGGGTTGTCCTTTAGAGCCTGTTCAACTTTATCTACGGATACCGGACTTCCCCAATCGTCCTTAACTAACACGAGCTTCCCGCCTAAGCGCGTCACGTTCTCTGCCATGCGTGTACCGAACACACCATTTTGGCAAACGATAACCGTATCACCGGGTTCTATCAGGTTTACGAAGCAGCACTCCATACCGGCTGAACCCGGCGCAGAAATTGGCATCGTCAGCGCGTTGGATGTTTTAAAGATGGTTTGAAGCATTTCCTTGACCTCGTCCATCATTGAAACGAACGCCGGGTCAAGGTGGCCAATGGTGTTACGAGCCATAGCCGCCAACACGCGCGGACTTACGTCAGAAGGCCCAGGCCCCATAAGAGTACGGCTAGGTGGGAAAAAAGACTTAATCATATATACACTCTCAATCAATATATTTTTTGGCTAAATCTAAACAAAAAAAACCGGACAATAGCCCGGTTTAATTCGCTTAATTGGATAACTCGGTTACCCAAGTGCCTAAGCTTAATCCTCTTCGTCTTCGTCCAAATCAACTGGGCGGTCAACGAGTTCGACATATGCCATCGGCGCTTTGTCGCCAGTACGCAGACCACACTTGAGAATGCGGATGTACCCACCGGGGCGATCTTGATAACGAGGACCAAGCTCAGTGAAAAGCTTACCCACAGCCGAATCACTTCGGGTGCGAGCAAAGGCTAGTCTTCGGTTCGCAACCGTGTCGTTCTTCGCTAGTGTGATAAGGGGTTCAACAACCCCTCTTAACTCTTTTGCCTTCGGCAAAGTGGTTCTGATCAGTTCACGTTCAACTAATGAAACACTCATGTTCCGAAACATTGCTTTTCGGTGGGAGCTATTTCTATTTAGCTGGCGGCCGCTTTGACGATGTCGCATGCTAGGATTCCTTACAACTTAACTAATGTGATTTAACCGGCTACTACTTCTTCGGTCTTAAGACGCGAAGGCGGCCAGTTGTCGAGTCGCATGCCAAGGGACAAGCCTTTGGTTGCTAACACGTCTTTGATTTCCGTCAGTGACTTCTTCCCTAAGTTTGGCGTTTTAAGCAGCTCAACCTCGGTACGTTGAATCAAATCACCGATATAATATATATTCTCTGCTTTCAAGCAATTCGCTGACCGAACAGTAAGCTCAAGATCATCGACCGGTCGCAATAAAATTGGAGCGATTTCTTCTTCTTGCTCTTCGGGCTCAGGCTCAACCGCGTGCTCAAGACTTACAAACACGGACAATTGTTGTTGTAGCAACGTTGCCGCCGCTCGGATTGCTTCCTCAGGAGGAATCGTACCGTTGGTCTCGAGATTGATAATCAACTTATCAAGATCGGTGCGTTGATCTACTCGGGTGTTCTCAACCAAATATGAAACAACTCGAACTGGGCTAAAAGACGCATCCAGTTTAAGTTGTCCGATTCGTTCGACTGCATCGTCTGATACCGGACGTGCACTAACTGGCTGATAACCACGGCCTTTAGCAATCGTCATCTTAATATCAATCGTAGCTTTGTCGTTAAGAGTTGCAATCACGTGTTCGGGATTACAAATTTCCATATCTTGACTAAGCTGAATATCACCCGCAGTAACTACACAAGGGCCAGTCTTAACCAAAGTAACTTCGGTTTCATCTCGACCTTCCATCCTCACGCAAACCCCTTTGAGGTTCAACATGATATCTATCACGTCTTCGCGAACACCTTCCATCGCACTGTACGCGTGGTCAACACCGGCTATTTCAACATCAGTGATGGCACAACCAGGCAACGATGACAGTAGAATACGCCGCAAAGCGTTTCCTAGCGTATGTCCGTAGCCGCGCTCGAGAGGCTCAAGTATAATTTTCGCGTGTGTCTTACTAATCTCAATGACTTCAATGTGTCGCGGAGTCAACAAGTCTAAAGAAGGACTTTGCATCAAGTCTTACCCATAATCTGAGGTTGCTTAGACAAGCTCTACTTAGAGTAGAGCTCAACAATCAAGTTTTCGTTAATTTCAGCAGGTAGCTCATCGCGATCAGGTGTGTTCTTGAACACTCCTTCCATTTTTGCCGCGTTGAGATCGATCCAGCTAATGTCGGGGCGTTGCTCCGCTAACTTCATGGATGATTGGATACGGTTCTGCTTCTTAGCCTTTTCACGTACTGCAATAACGTCGCCAGGTGATACTTGGAACGAGCAGATATTAACACTTACTTCGTTAACCAAAATCGATTTATGGGCAACCAACTGGCGTGCTTCGGCGCGTGTGCTTCCGAATCCCAATCGATAAACCACGTTATCTAATCGTGATTCCAACAACACAAGCAAGTTTTCGCCGGTCGCGCCTTTTTGACGAGCGGCTTCTTTGTAATAAGAACGAAACTGTTTCTCCAGCACACCGTAGGTACGGCGAAGTTTTTGCTTCTCTCGCAGCTGAACACCATAGTCCGATAACCGGCTGCGTTGGCTGCCATGCTGCCCAGGAGGCGTTTCGGCTTTACATTTCGAGTCTAACGACCTAATACCACTTTTCAAGAAAAGATCAGTACCTTCGCGTCGAGCAAGCTTACAGGTAGGGCCTATGTATCTGGCCATTCAAATTCTCCAATTACGAAACATGTTACACACGACGCTTTTTAGGGGGTCTGCAACCATTATGAGGGATAGGTGTGACGTCAGTAATACTGTTGATATTATATCCACATGCATTAAGCGCTCGTATTGCCGATTCACGACCAGGACCTGGGCCTTTAACTTCCACATCAAGATTCTTCAAACCGTAATCAGCCGCGCCATTACCCGCACGTTCGCCTGCCACTTGGGCAGCAAAGGGCGTACTTTTACGCGATCCGCGGAATCCAGAACCACCAGCGGTGGCCCATGATAGTGCGTTACCTTGACGGTCTGTGATTGTGACAATAGTGTTATTGAATGACGCATGTATATGCGCTATTCCGTCTACGACTGTCTTTTTAACCTTCTTTCGTGCTTCTGGCTTTGCCATATTCAACTAATCCGTAATATTCAGTCGATTAAAACTATCTTCTAATCGGTTTGCGCGGACCTTTACGAGTGCGCGCGTTAGTCTTACTTCTTTGGCCCCGAACGGGTAAATTACGACGGTGTCGCATTCCTCGGTAGCATCCAAGGTCAAGTAGACGCTTGATATTCATAGATACCTCACGACGAAGATCACCTTCTACCGTCAACGTACCTACCTGCGCCCGAACTTTATCCATTTGCTCGTCGTCCAAATCTTGGATACGAGTTTCAAATGCGATACCAGCCTGGTCACAAATGCGCTTAGCAGTAGTTCTGCCAATACCATAAACGTAGGTTAACGAAATCCACGCTTGCTTATTACCCGGAATGTTTACACCAGCTATACGAGCCATCTAGGAGCTCTCCTTAGTACAATCGATCACAACTTCGCCTCACCGGCTCAAAAAAGGTGCCGAATAATATCTTCGTCACCATAAAAAATCAACAATATTGGCTAACTTTCAGCCTTGACGTTGCTTATGACGGGGTTCAACGCTACAGATCACTCTGACAACCCCTTTTCTACGAACAACCTTACAGTTACGGCATATCTTTTTAACTGACGCTCTAACTTTCATACGAAACCCTTTTCAAAAAAACGCACTTTTTAACGCGTGTTTACAAAATCAATTGGACTTAAGATTCGACTTCTTCATCAAGGAGTCGTACTGCTGCGACATCAAATGAGACTGTACTTGTGACATAAAATCCATCACAACAACCACAACGATAAGCAACGATGTACCGCCCAAATAGAATGGTACGTTCCAAAATATAACTAAAAACTGAGGCATCAAACAAACCAGCGTAATATACAGCGCACCAAACAGCGTCAAACGGGTTAACACACCATCGATGTACTTAGCGGATTGTTCACCGGGGCGAATTCCCGGAATGAACGCACCTGACTTCTTTAAGTTATCGGCCACTTCTTTTGGATTGAATACCAACGCCGTATAGAAGAAGCAGAAAAAGACAATCAATATAGAGAATAAAATGATGTTGAGTGGCTGGCCCGGCCCAATTGCCAACGCAAAGTCCTGCATCCATTCCATGCCTTCTTTTTGCCCGAACCACTGCCCAAGCGACGCGGGGAATAAAAGGATACTACTAGCAAAAATAGCGGGTATTACACCAGCCATATTAACCTTAAGAGGTAAATGGCTAGTTTGACCGCTATATACTTTACGCCCTACTTGCCGCTTAGCGTAGTTGACTGTAATGCGGCGCTGACCGCGCTCTATAAATACAATCAGTCCAATTACTGCAACCGCAACCATGCCAATTATCAAGAGGGCGATAATGTTAATTTCGCCCTGCCGCGCCTGCTCAACTGACTGCCCGATAGCGCTAGGCAAACCTGCGACGATTCCAGCAAAAATCAGCATTGAAATACCGTTTCCGATCCCACGCTCGGTAATCTGCTCACCAAGCCACATCAAAAATATAGCTCCGGTCACAAGCGAAACAATCGCACTCAGATAGAACATTGGACCAACGACGAATGCAAGACCTTGTCCGGCGAGGCCGAAACTCATACCCGTTGCTTGCACTGTAGCTAACACCAACGTGCCGTAGCGAGTGTATTGCGTAATCTTTCGCCGCCCGGCTTCGCCTTCTTTCTTAAGCTGTTCTAGCTGCGGACTGACCGCAGACATTAGTTGCATAATGATCGATGCAGAAATGTAGGGCATGATCCCCAACGCAAATATGCTCATGCGCTCGAGCGCGCCGCCCGAAAACATGTTAAACAAGCCAAGAACAGTGCCTTGGTTTTGACCAAAGAGGCTACTTAAGCGGTCCGGATCAATTCCCGGAACAGGAATATGCGTACCGATACGGTAAACAATAATCGCAAGCAACAGAAACCGAAGACGGACCCAAAGCTCGCTTAATCCTGAAGAATTCGACGATATACCGCTGGCAGCCATCTTCGTCTTAAGCCTCTACCGTACCGCCAGCAGCTTCAATAGCAGCTGTTGCACCTTTAGTAACACGCAAGCCACGAATAGTAAACTTTTGCTCTACTGTGCCTGACAAAAATATCTTAACTCGCTTCGTCGACTTCCTAATGACGTTAGCTTTTTGCAGCGAGTCGATATCAATAACATCACCGTCAACCAACGGAAGCTCGCTCAAGCGGACGCTTTCTGTGATACGAGATACTCTCGACGAAAAACCAAATTTTGGAAGTCGACGTTGAATCGGCATTTGACCGCCCTCGAAACCGGGCTTTACACTACCTCCTGACCGAGATTTTTGTCCCTTGTGACCACGTCCACAAGTTTTACCAAACCCACTACCAATGCCACGACCAACGCGACGGCGGTTTTTCTTGCTTCCATCAGCCGGCGCAAGGGTATTCATTCTCATTAGTGTATTCTCAGACACAGTCTATTCTCCAACTTCTAGCAAGTAGCGCACTTTGTTGATCATGCCCCAGTTTTCAGGGGTTCCTTTAACGACCTTAGTGTGGCCAATTCGTCGAAGACCAAGGCCTTTTACGCATGCTTTATGATTTTTCAATCGACCACTGGCGCTCTTAACCAACTTAACCGTCACGTTTGTATCGCTCATAACTTACCCTACAATATCTTCGACTGATTTACCGCGTCTAGCCGCCACTCGCTCGGGGGACTGCACAGATTTCAAACCGTTTATGGTAGCACGTACTACGTTGACTGGGTTGGTCGATCCGTAGCACTTAGCCAAGACGTCCTGCACACCAGCGAGCTCAAGAACCGCTCGCATCGCGCCTCCGGCGATAATGCCTGTACCTTCTGACGCTGGCTGCATATAGATTTTAGAAGCACCATGTCGCGCTTTAACCGCGTACTGGATAGTCGCACCGTCCAAATCTACATTGATCATATTCCGGCGCGCGGCCTCCATTGCTTTTTGTATAGCAACAGGAACTTCGCGCGCTTTTCCGCGACCAAACCCGACGCGACCATTTCCGTCGCCAACTACTGTCAACGCGGTAAACCCGAAGATACGACCGCCTTTAACTACCTTAGCGACACGATTAACTTGAACAAGTTTTTCTTGCAAGCCTTCGGGATTATCTTTTTCTGAATTAAACGCCATGTCTTAACCTTTTAGAATTGAAGCCCAGATTCTCTAGCAGCATCTGCTAAAGCGGCCACACGACCTTTGTATCCAAACCCAGATCGATCAAATGCGACGCTTTCTATTCCCGCCGCTTTTGCTCTCTCAGCAATTAGTACCCCAACTTTAGTTGCGGAATCCACGTTCCCTGTTGGGAAGGCTCTAAGCTCTTTTTCACAGCTAGAAGCGGTAACAAGTATATTAGCCCCATCTTCCGAAATTATTTGAGCATAAATGTGTTTCGGCGTTCGGTGAACCGAAAGACGAATTGCGCGTTTTTCCCTAATCTTCGCTCGTGTTTTACGTGCGCGCCGTATACGAGATTGCTTTTTATTAATCATCTGAAACCTATTTCTTTTTAGCTTCTTTACGACGAACATGCTCGTCGGAATAACGTACACCTTTGCCTTTATAAGGCTCTGGCGGACGATACGCACGAATTTCTGCGGCTGCTTGTCCGACTTTCTGTTTATCTATCCCTTTTAGAATAATCTCTGTAGGGGATGGCGTTTCTGCGGAAATACCTTCCGGCAAGTTGTAGGAAACAGGGTGCGAAAAGCCCAGCGACAAATCCAAAACTTTTCCTTTCGCCGCCGCCCTATAACCAACGCCTATGATGGTTAGCTTTTTCTCAAAACCCTCAGTAACACCCTGGATCATATTACTGATTAAGGACCGCATGGTTCCCGCGAAGGCACTAGCGCCACTAACGCCTTCAAAACCTTTGACGCGAATAACGTTATCTAAGCACTCAACCGCAACACTAGGATGGATATCGAGATCCAACTGGCCTTTTGTGCCTTTAACGGTAATTTTTTGCCCATCCACCTTAATTTCAGCGCCCGTTGGAACGTTGATCGGATTGCTAGCAATTCTTGACATAATTTATTTCCAATAACCTTTCTAACGCTAAAATACGGTGCAGATAACTTCGCCACCGATACCAAGCTTACGAGCTTCGCGATCTACGATTAAGCCCTTACTAGTCGATATGACAGCGACGCCCAGACCTGCGTTAACCGTCGGGACACCATCTTTGCTCTTATACTGGCGTAAGCCGGGCCGACTAACACGTTTGATATCTTGAATGACTGGACATCCGTCTGCATATTTAAGATCGATAACAACGCGCTTATCAATGCCCGCGCCATCATACTTAACATCACCAACATACCCTTCACGCTCCAGGAGCTTACCAAGTTGAGATTTCAACTTAGATGATGGGATCTTAACGACGGTTTTTCCTGCAGTCTGCGCATTACGAATTCTCGTAAGCATATCAGCGATAGGATCTTGCATACTCATAAGGCGTAAAGCTCCAAAAAAATTCTGCTACCAACTAGCCTTAACAAGACCAGGAATCTCACCACGCATGGCTGACTCTCTTAATTTGTTACGTCCTAAGCCGAACTTACGATAATAACCGTGCGGCCGACCCGTCAATGCACAACGATTGCGCTGGCGTACAGGACTCGAATCACGAGGCAACTTCTGGAAAGCCATTTGTGCTTCCCACCGTGTATCGTCGTCTAAAGATTCGTCGGTCATGAGCTTCTTAAGCTCAATACGCTTGGCTGCGTATTTCGCTACCAATTTTTCGCGTTTAATTTCACGCTGTACCATGGATTGCTTAGCCATGCTCTTATCCTTTAAAGGGAAAGTTAAAGGCTTTCAGCAAAGCAAGCCCTTCGACGTCATTTGTTGCAGAGGTAGTAACTACGATGTCCATACCTCTGAGCTTATCAATCTTGTCGTATTCAATTTCCGGAAAGATAATTTGCTCTTTAATACCCATCGCAAAGTTACCTTGACCATCAAACGACTTCGGGTTCAAGCCCCGGAAATCACGTTCCCGAGGTATCGCGATATTAATAAGCCGGTCCAAGAATTCGTACATACGCTCTTTACGGAGTGTCACTTTACATCCGATCGGCCAGCCTTCGCGCACTTTAAAACCAGCGACTGACTTGCGAGCGTTGGTTACAACGACCTTTTGCCCAGCGATAGCTTCCATATCAGCAACAGCAAAGGTCATAACCTTCTTGTCGCCTAGCGCGTCACCAACACCCATATTAAGTGTAATTTTAGTGATCTTCGGTACCGCATTAACGTTCGTCAGCCCAAGCTCTTCTTGGAGCTTTGGAATGATTTCGTCAGTATAAACTGTTTTTAGCCTTGTCATTTCAAAAACCGGTAGTGAATTAGACGTCAATTACTTCGTTGGTCGACTTAAAGAACCTGACTTTTTTGCCATCTTCTAGTTGGCGAATACCAACTCTGTCAGCCTTACTCGTACTTGCGTTATAAATAGCAACGTTTGAAGCCTGAATAGGACTTTCCTTTTCAATAATTCCGCCGGCTTTGCCCGCTGCTGGATTAGGCTTCGTATGACGCTTACTGATGTTGATACCCGACACCAAGTAACGCCCATCGCTCAGAATTTTTTTGACTTTTCCGCGCTTACCGCGATCCTTTCCTGTCGTAACGATTACTTCGTCATCTGTCTTAATTTTGTTCATTCGTCGCTCCGACTCAAAGAACTTCTGGTGCTAATGAAACGATCTTCATGAACTGCTCGGACCGAAGCTCTCGAGTAACAGGTCCGAAAATACGAGTACCAATTGGCTGTTTCTGCGCGTTCAACAAAACCGCCGCGTTCGTATCGAATTTGATCAACGATCCATCGGGACGGCGCACACCCTTACGGGTACGAACAACTACGGCATCCATCACCTGGCCTTTCTTAACTTTTCCGCGTGGAAGGGCTTCTTTGACGGTGACTTTAATCAGGTCGCCAATTCCGGCATAACGACGATGTGAACCGCCAAGCACCTTAATACACATTACTTTTCGAGCGCCGCTGTTATCAGCGATCTCAAGCATAGATTCAGACTGAATCATTCGGTCTCTCCCGACTGACTTGTAGCATTAATAAAGTAAGCCATCAAAGCTGCGGCGCTTTTTCAAGAACGCTAACTAGCGTCCAGCATTTTTGCTTTGACACTGGCTTCGACTCGCGAATAGTAACTAGATCGCCGACAGCACATGCATTCGACTCATCGTGCGCAGCGAACTTAGTAGACCGACGAATATACTTACCATAAATGGGGTGTTTTACGCGTCGCTCAACCAGGACCTTGATGGTTTTATCCATCTTGTCGCTGACGACTCGGCCGGTAATAGTTCTAGCGGTGTTGTTTTCGTTAGTCATATTAAGATTTCAACTTTTGGTTGAGCAAAGTTTTTACGCGAGCAATATCCCTACGAAACTCTTTAAGCAAGTGGGTTTGACCCAGCTGGCCTGTGCCATTTTGAATCGACAACTTAAACTGTTCAGCGCGAAGCTTTACAAGCTCGCTCTGCAATTCATCAGCAGATTTATCGTTTAACAGATTTGCCTTCATTACATCACATCCCGTTTTACGAATGTTGTAGCTAGCGGAAGCTTAGCAGCTGCAAGCGCGAACGCTTCGCGCGCCAGCTTTTCAGATACGCCTTCGATTTCGTACAATATTTTACCAGGTTGAATTTGGGCGACCCAATATTCAACGTTACCTTTACCTTTACCCTGTCGCACCTCGAGGGGCTTCTGAGTAATCGGCTTGTCAGGAAAAACACGTATCCAAATCTTACCGCCTCGTTTTACGTGACGAGTCATCGCCCGCCGAGCCGCTTCAATTTGACGAGCCGTAATACGTCCGCGACCAGTAGCCTTCAGAGCGTATTCGCCGAAGCTAACTTTACTGCCACGAAACGCCAAACCACGGTTGCGTCCTTTGTGTTGCTTTCTAAACTTTGTGCGCTTGGGCTGCAGCATCTGTAACGCCCCTTACCTAATAAACTGGTTTAAAAACGGCTACTTACGTGCCGGCTTTTGGTCGACCGCTTTCGCGTCGTCGGCATGACCAAGAATCTCGCCTTTGAATATCCAAACCTTAACACCGATGATGCCGTAGGTTGTCAGCGCTTCCGAAGTAGCGTAGTCAATATCAGCACGTAATGTGTGCAAAGGAACACGCCCTTCTCTGTACCATTCGCGCCGAGCAATTTCAGCTCCACCTAAACGACCGGACACCTGGATACGAATACCTTCAGCTCCTTGGCGCAATGAGTTCTGAACGGCCCTCTTCATCGCACGTCGAAACATAACTCGTCGCGTTAATTGCGACGCGACGTTATCAGCAACGAGCTGGGCGTCAAGATCAGGCTTACGAATCTCTTCGATATTGATCTGAACAGGAACGCCCATCAACTTACTGGCCTCTTTGCGAAGCTTCTCAACATCTTCGCCTTTCTTACCGATAACGATACCGGGTCGAGCAGTGAAAATATTAATACGAGCGTTCTGAGCAGGTCGTTCAATCTCTATTCGACTAACGGATGCATTCGCGAGGCGCTCTTTAAGAACGCGTCTAACTTCTAAATCCACTAAAAGATTGTCTCTATAGGCTCGCTTTTCCGCGTACCAAATAGACGAATGCTGCTTAATGATACCGAGACGAATCCCCGTTGGATGTACTTTCTGACCCATGCGGTAAACCCCTACTCGTCTGACAATTTAATAGTAATGTGACAGCTTCGCTTTTGAATTCTGTCAGCTCGACCGCGCGCTCGCGGCTTTATACGCTTCATGGTGATACCTTCGTCAACGAAGATTTCAGACACTCGCAATTCATCAATATCTGCGCCTTCATTGTGCTCAGCATTCGCAATAGCCGAATCGAGGGTCTTTCTCACCAAGTGAGCAGCCTTCTTCGGACTATATGCGAGCAATTCGCCAGCTTTATCAACCGGCAAGCCGCGGATCTGATCACAGACCAGCCTAGCCTTCTGTGCGGATATTCTCGCGCCTTTTAAACGTGCACCCACTTCCATCACTGAAACCCCTATACCTAGCGCTATTTAGCGTTTAGCTTTTTTATCTGCAACATGCCCACGATAGGTTCGCGTAGCAGCAAACTCTCCGAGCTTATGACCAACCATATCTTCGCTCACCAACACCGGCACATGTTGCCTACCGTTGTGAACTGCAATCGTAAGACCGATCATGCCCGGAAAAATCATTGAACGCCGAGACCAAGTTTTGATCGGTCTTCGGTCGTTTTTTTCCGCAGCAACTTCAACTTTCTTCATCAAATGAAGATCGATGAACGGACCCTTTTTCAAAGAACGTGGCACTTTATATCCCCCTAAATCCTATTGCGTTAATCACTTAGACTTACGACGTCGAACGATCAAATGATCGGTTCGCTTATTCTTACGAGTCTTATAACCTTTAGTCGGCGTACCCCAAGGTGATACTGGGTGTCGACCACCAGAAGTACGACCTTCACCACCACCATGCGGGTGATCAACTGGGTTCATTGCAACACCACGAACTGTAGGCCTAACACCGCGCCATCGAGAAGCGCCCGCCTTACCTAAAGATCTTAAACTGTGCTCTGAGTTCGACACTTCGCCCAACGTAGCGCGACAATCGCCCAACACTTTTCTCATTTCGCCAGAGCGAAGCCGTAGAGTAGCGTACGTACCTTCCCGGGCAACCAACTGAGCAGAAGCTCCAGCACTACGTGCAAGCTGAGCACCTTTACCAGGCTTCATCTCAACACAATTGATAACACTACCAACCGGAATGTTATTCAATGGCAGACAGTTGCCTGACGTAATCGCAGCATCTGGGCCAGATTGGATACTATCTCCTGCCACCATACCTTTCGTCGCAATCATATAACGTCGCTCGCCATCGGCGTACTTCAACAACGCTATATTTGCTGTTCTGTTTGGATCGTACTCTAAGCGCTCAACTACTGCGCCGATTCCGTCTTTATTACGGCGGAAATCAATTTTACGATAATGCTGCTTATGCCCACCACCACGATGGCGAACTGTGATTCTTCCGTTGTTATTTCTTCCACCACTCTTCTTCTTTTTCTCAAGAAGCGGCGCGTAACCTGGACCTTTATGCAAATCCAACGATACAACCTTAACTACACCACGGCGTCCGGCCGAGGTAGGCTTACACTTAACTACTGGCATGCTAAATCCCCCTTAACCAAACGCAGTGAAATCAATATCGTCGCCAGAACGAAGCGAAACATACGCTTTCTTCCAACCTTTACGACGACTAGTACCAAACCGATTGCGCTTAACCTTACCTTTAACGTTAAGTGTACGAACCCCGTCGACCTTAACCTCGAACAATTGTTCGACAGCCTTTTTGATCTCGAGCTTGGTCGCATCGATGGCAACTTTAAATACGATCTGATTAGCGCTCTCGGCAACGTTAGTAGCCTTTTCAGAAATATGCGGCGCTTTCAAAACCTGATAAATTCGTTCTTGGTTCATGCGAAACTCTCCTCAAGCTTCTTAACAGCCGCTACTGTAGCAATAACCGTCTTATGTCTAACCAAACTTGCCGGATCAACCGCCTCTGTATCGATCGCGGTGATATTCGGAATATTGCGAGACGCGAGAAACAAATTCATCGACAGCTCGTCCGAAATCAGCAGAGCGTTCGAAACACCCATTTCCGACATCTTAGCCGCAAGTAATTTTGTTTTTGGCTCCGCGATTTCAAAACTATCTACGAGAGTCAATCGTCCCTGACGAACCAACTCAGACAAAATAACCTGCATCGCAGCGCGGTACATTTTCCGGTTGATCTTTTGACCAAAATCTCTAGGTCGCGCAGCGAAGGTAACACCACCCGAACGCCACAAAACACTACGACTGGTACCCGCACGTGCGCGTCCCGTGCCTTTTTGACGCCAAGGCTTAGCCCCACCGCCACGCACATCAGAGCGTGTTTTTTGCTGCTTAGTGCCCTGACGACCACCAGCCAAATAACCGGTAACAACCTGATGCACTAACGCTTCATTGTAATCTCTTCCAAATACCTCACTCGACACATCGATCGGACCTGAGGGCGAAACTAACTCGATACTCATGCTCATATTCTCTAGTTAGCCTCTCTTAATCTTAACGGCTTGGTTAATCACGACATCGCCACCCGGAGCACCAGGTACCGCACCCTTAACCATCAACAAGCCTTTATCGAGGTCCACCTGTATAACTTCTAGGTTTTGAACGGTGCGATTTACCGCGCCCATATGGCCAGCCATTTTCTTGCCTTTCCATACCCGACCAGGAGTTTGACACTGACCAATTGAACCAGGCGCCCGATGAGACAAGGAGTTACCGTGCGTCGCATCCTGCATCTGGAAGTTCCAACGTTTAATTACGCCAGCAAAACCTTTACCTTTAGATACGCCCTGAACATCAACTTTCTGACCTGGATGAAAAATATCTAGCAGCATTTCCGAGCCCACTTCAACGCCGTCAGCTTCGCCTGCAGAATCTAGACGAAATTCCCAAAGGCCGCGGCCAGCAGATACGTTTGCTTTGGTGAATACACCAGCTTCAGGCTTAGTCACCCGAGAGGCTTTTTTCTCACCTGTAGTAATTTGAACAGCGTCATAGCCACAAGACTCAATAGTCTTGATCGCCGTAACCCGAGCGGGAAGAATCTCGATAACAGTAACAGGTGTAGAAACACCCTCCTCACTGAAGATTCGTGTCATGCCGCTTTTGCGACCAACCAATCCAATAGACATCTTTAACCTCTAATTTGCACGGGGCTTTACCCTCTACGGCCGCTATCGAGCGTTACATTAATTTTTTACAATCTCACGATCCAGAGCAGCCAGAAGACTACCCGAGACTTATCTGAACCTCAACACCAGCAGCCAGATCAAGCTTCATCAGCGCATCAACTGTTTTTTCAGTTGGCTCAACGATATCCAGCAAACGCTTGTGCGTTCGAATTTCATATTGATCACGAGCATCTTTGTTTACGTGCGGAGAAATCAACACTGCAAACCGCTCTTTTCTAACGGGCAAAGGAACAGGCCCTTCAACCTGAGCACCAGTTCTCTTCGCGGTCTCAACAATTTCCCGAGCCGACGAATCTATCAAACGATGATCGAAAGCTTTTAATCGGATACGTATCCGCTGATTTTCCATTCGAACTGCTACCCCACTTTAGTTGACCGATTATTAACCATCAGTCAAAGATTTATATTCTTCAAGTCCCTAAAAAAGGATGGCGAATTCTATAGTTACAACCAGCATCTGTCAACCGATTATCCAAACAAAACACATCATCTTCCGAGCGACCAATAGTTACAGCCAATCTTACTCAATAATTTTAGCGACGACGCCCGCACCAACCGTGCGACCACCTTCGCGGATCGCGAAACGCAACCCTTCTTCCATCGCGATAGGCGCAATCATGGTGACAACCATTTGAACGTTGTCGCCAGGCATAACCATCTCAACACCTTCAGGCAGCTCACAAGCTCCTGTGATGTCGGTAGTACGGAAGTAGAACTGCGGGCGGTAACCAGCGAAGAATGGCGTGTGACGGCCGCCTTCGTCTTTACCGAGTACGTAGACTTCTGCTTCAAATTTGGTATGTGGCTTGATGGTACCGGATTGAGCCAGTACTTGACCACGCTCTACGTCTTCACGCTTGGTGCCGCGCAACAATACGCCAACGTTTTCGCCTGCACGACCTTCGTCAAGCAGCTTGCGGAACATTTCTACACCGGTACAGGTAGTGGTTGTGGTGTCTTTAACGCCGACGATTTCAACTTCTTCGCCCACTTTAATGATGCCACGCTCTATACGACCGGTTACTACGGTGCCACGTCCAGCGATAGAGAATACGTCTTCGATCGGCATCAGGAATGGTTGATCGATGGCGCGTTCCGGATCTGGAATGTAGGCATCAAGGGTTTCAACCAGCTTTTGTACAGCAGGCATGCCGATATCTGAGGTATCACCCTCTAATGCTTTTAGCGCTGACCCAATAATGATCGGTGTATCGTCGCCGGGGAAATCGTACAAGTCGAGAAGCTCTCGCACTTCCATTTCTACCAACTCTAGAAGCTCTTCGTCATCGACCATGTCTGCTTTGTTCAAGAAGACTACGATGTATGGCACACCAACCTGACGCGCAAGCAGGATGTGCTCACGGGTTTGCGGCATGGGACCATCAGCCGCCGAACAAACGAGGATTGCTCCGTCCATTTGCGCTGCACCGGTGATCATGTTTTTAACGTAATCGGCGTGACCTGGGCAATCAACGTGTGCGTAATGGCGAACTTCTGAGTCATACTCAACGTGCGAGGTCGCGATGGTAATACCACGCTCTCGCTCTTCAGGCGCATTATCAATACCGTCAAAGGCCACCATTTCACCACCCCATACTTCGGCACAGACGCGTGTCAGTGCAGCCGTTAGGGTTGTCTTACCATGATCGACGTGACCAATGGTGCCCACGTTTACGTGGAGTTTATTACGCTCAAACTTTTCCTTCGCCACAATCACACCTCACTTAAAAATATTTCCGCCTATCGCCGCTCAATAATAGCAGCACTAACGCTTGCCGGAGTTTCGGAATACCTCTTGAACTCCATCGAGTACGTGGCCCGGCCCTGGGTCGCAGACCTAAGGTCAGTCGCATAGCCGAACATCTCAGCCAGCGGGACTTCCGCATCAATAACCTTACCGGATGGAGAATCCTCCATCCCTAATACAACACCTCGACGGCGATTCAAATCGCCAATCACATCACCCATATTCTCGTCTGGCGTTACAACTTCGACCCTCATCAGCGGCTCTAGCAAAACTGGGTCTGCATCTAGCACACCCGCACGAACCGCCATAGAGCCAGCAACCTTAAACGCTACCTCGTTTGAATCGACATCATGATAAGAGCCGTCGTACAAAGTGACTTTAACGCCTAATAGCGGATACCCTGCAAGGATACCGTTAGCTAATTGTTGCTCGGCACCCTTATCAACGGCACTGATATATTCCTTTGGAACCGACCCACCAACAACTTCATTTACGAATTCGTAGCCGTCGTCGATGTCAAGCGGCTCAAGCCTAAGCCAAACATGACCATATTGGCCGCGTCCACCGCTTTGGCGAATAAATTTACCCTCTGTTTCTACCGATTTCCTGATGGTTTCGCGGTACGAAACTTGCGGTTTACCAATATTGGCCTCTACGCCAAATTCACGCCGCATTCGCTCTACGAGGATATCGAGATGGAGCTCGCCCATTCCAGATATAATCGTTTGCCCCGACTCTTCATCGGTTTGAACCTTAAAGGAGGGATCTTCCTGGGCGAGCTTACCAAGCGCGACGCCCATTTTTTCCTGATCAGGCTGCGAGCGGGGCTCTACAGCAACCGATATAACCGGATCTGGAAATTCCATTTTTTCCAGCGTGATAATCGCCGATGGATCACACAGAGTTTCGCCGGTTGTAACATCTTTAAGCCCGATGGCTGCAGCAATATCGCCAGCCCGAACCTGTTTCAATTCTTCGCGCTCGTTTGCGTGCATTTGCACCATTCGACCGATACGTTCTTTACGCCCTTTAACCGGGTTGTATAACGCGTCACCTGAGTTAAGCACACCAGAATAAACTCGGAAGAAAGTTAGCGTCCCAACGAACGGGTCGGTGGCTATCTTAAATGCTAGCGCAGAAAACGGTTCTTCGTCAGATGATATTCGAGCACCCTCAGAACCATCTTCGAGCACTCCTGAAATCGCCTTCACTTCATTCGGTGCTGGCAGGTAATCAATTATGGCATCAAGCATCGCTTGAATACCTTTATTCTTAAATGCAGAGCCACACAACGCCGGAACAATTTCGTTTGCAATAGTACGAGCGCGCAACCCTTGGCGAATTTCGTCGCTGGACAAATCGCCCTCTTCGAGATACTTCTCCATAAGCGCATCATCGGACTCCGCAACCACATCCAGCATATTCTCGCGGTACTGCTGCGCTTGCGCCAACATAGCCTCGGGGATTTCACCCAAATCATAGGTTACGCCGCGATCTTCTTCATTCCAATGAATTACTTTCATTTGAACAAGATCGATTACACCATCAAATTCTTCTTCGGCGCCCAGCGCTAACTGAACGGGTACCGGGCTTGCGCCAAGGCGACTTTCAATCTGATCTACAACACGAAGGAAATCAGCCCCTGCGCGATCCATCTTATTAATAAATACAATACGCGGAACTTCGTACCGATTAGCTTGGCGCCAAACGGTTTCGGATTGGGGCTCAACGCCGGACGTAGCGCAAAAGACGACAACCGCGCCATCTAGCACCCGAAGGGAGCGCTCAACCTCAATGGTAAAATCTACGTGACCAGGAGTATCGATGATATTAATCCGATGCTGGTCATACTGCTGAGACATACCACTCCAAAAACAAGTGGTTGCCGCGGAGGTAATGGTTATACCTCTTTCCTGCTCCTGCTCCATCCAGTCCATGGTGGCCGCGCCATCATGGACTTCACCGATCTTGTGAGATATGCCGGTGTAAAACAACACCCGCTCGGTGGTTGTGGTCTTACCCGCATCCACGTGTGCACAAATACCAATATTTCTATATCGGTCAAGTGGTGTGGTGCGGGCCAATGGAGCTTCCTCTACAAAATACTAGAAATAGAACGATTACTCGTTTAGAAACGGTAGTGAGAGAACGCCTTGTTCGCTTCTGCCATTCTATGGGTATCATCTTTCTTCTTAAATGCTGCGCCTTTCTTCTCAGAGGCATCAACAATCTCGCCAGCCAAACGCAAAGCCATAGACTTTTCGCCACGCTTACGTGAGTAATCTACCAACCAACGCATAGCCAATGCTTTTTGACGCACTGGCCGCACTTCTACAGGCACTTGGTATGTCGCACCACCAACACGGCGAGATTTAACCTCGACCATTGGAGCGATAACATCTAACGCAGCTTCAAACACTTCTAACGGGTCTTTACCTGTTTTCTTTTGAACAGACTCCAATGCGCCGTAGACAATTGCTTCAGCAGTCGATTTCTTTCCATCGACCATCACGTGGTTCATGAATTTAGCCAGCGTTTGGCTACCGAACTTTGGATCGGGGAGGATTTCGCGTTTTGCGACAACTCTTCTTCTAGGCATGACTTACTCCATACTCTTCAGGTTAATCTGGGAAATGCACTTTTAATAAAAGCGAACCCAGCCTTACTCAAACTGACCCCAGGCGGGGTCAATCATTAACTTTTAGGCTTTTTAGTTCCGTACTTAGAACGACCAGCCCGACGATCGGCAACGCCAGAGGTATCCAAGCTACCCCGGACTGTGTGATATCGCACACCAGGAAGGTCTTTTACACGACCTCCACGAATAAGAACAACAGAGTGCTCCTGCAAATTGTGGCCTTCGCCGCCAATATATGAGGATACTTCAAATCCATTGGTCAGCCGAACACGACACACTTTACGTAATGCTGAGTTAGGTTTCTTGGGTGTAGTGGTATAAACACGAGTACAAACGCCTCGACGCTGCGGGCAAGCCTGCAGGGCCGGTACATCACTCTTTGCTACCTTACGCTTCCTTGGCTTTCGCACCAGCTGGTTAATCGTAGCCATGCAAACGGACTCCGTAATTTTTCAATTTATATAGTTAAACAGCACGACCAACACGGCCTATGCCTTATAGCGGATGCGGGATTTTATAGACCGCACCCATAAAGGTCAAGCAATAACCCTGAGCAGCACAAAGGCCACCCAAAGTTACAAACAAACAACGCACGTTGTTTCGTTATTTAGTAGAGCTAAGCGCTTCACTCAATAACGTATCAGCATCTAATGCGGACACCTTTCTACGCTCTTTCATATCGGCTTCTCTCTTACGCTTACGCTCGTTGTGGTAAGTCAAGCCGGTTCCTGCAGGGATCAATCGACCAACAACAACGTTTTCTTTCAAGCCGCGCAAGTTATCTCTTTTCGCAGTAACAGCTGCTTCGGTTAGAACACGTGTAGTCTCTTGGAACGACGCTGCCGAAATAAACGACTCAGTAGCAAGGGACGCTTTAGTAATACCTAACAAGACCCGCTCAAACTTAGCTGGCGCCTTACCTTCGGCAACCGCCTTTTCATTCGCTTCAAGAATTCTTGCGTATTCAACCTGATCGCCACGAATAAGCGTAGTATCACCGGCATCGACAACGTCGGCTTTACGTAACATCTGTCTAACGATAACTTCAATATGTTTATCGTTAATTTTTACGCCCTGGAGCCGGTATACGTCTTGAATCTCGTTGGTAATATAGTTAGCCAGCGCAGTAACGCCTTTCAATCTCAAAATGTCATGCGAGCTTGATGCGCCGTCAGAAACGACCTCACCTTTAACTACCTGCTCACCGTCGAACACGTTGAGATGACGCCATTTATGGATCAGCGCTTCGTATGTGTCGCCCTCAGTAGGCGTAATTACAAGCCTACGCTTACCTTTGGTTTCCTTACCGAAACTAACGGTGCCGGAGATCTCCGCAAGAATAGATGGCTCTTTCGGCTTACGCGCATCAAATAGATCAGCAACCCGAGGCAAACCACCAGTAATATCTCGTGTTTTAGAGCTTTCTTGCGGTATACGCGCTAGCACTCCGCCACACTCAACCGATGCACCATCGGTAAGATTAAAGATCGAATTAGCTGGCAGCATATAGTGCGCCGGGACATCGGTACCAGCGATGTTCAGCTCAGCGCCATGTTCGTCGACCAATGTCATTGCTGGCTTAAGCTCTTTACCAGCGGTTGGCCGCTCTGCAGGGTCAATAACAGAGGTACTGACCAGACCGGTCATTTCGTCTACTTGCCCGCGCACTGTAATGCCTTCTTCCATCCCAGAGAATCTTACGGTACCAGCCACTTCAGTAATAATTGGATGTGTATGCGGGTCCCATGTGGCAACCGTTTGACCGGCTTCAACCAACGACCCATCAGAAACGCTAATCATCGCGCCATATGGCAATTTATAGCGCTCACGCTCACGGCCGTTTTCGTCGGCAATGGCAAGTTCGCCAGAACGTGAAACCACGACGATGACGTCTTTCTTCTGCTCAACAAACTTAATGTTATGGAACCTAACCGTACCGCCATGTTTAACATGGATACGATCGTCTGCAGAGGTTCGAGATGCAGCACCACCAATGTGGAACGTACGCATGGTCAGCTGTGTACCTGGCTCACCAATAGACTGCGCAGCAATAACGCCAATCGCTTCGCCTTGGTTAATCATGTGACCACGACCAAGATCACGGCCGTAACACATTGCGCAAATACCGTAACGGTTTTCGCAAGCGATCACCGACCGAACCATAAGTTCGTCAACGCTATGCCCTTCGAGCACGTCAACCCATGCTTCATCGATCATTACGCCGCGCTTAACCACTAAATCGTTAGTTCCCGGCTTATACACGTCAACAGAAACTACCCGGCCCAAGATACGCTCACCGAGAGTTTCGATAATATCGCCACCGGCGATAACCGGTGTAAGTAATAGTCCGTTTTCAGTTCCGCAATCAACCTCTGTTACAACAAGATCTTGAGACACATCAACCAATCGACGAGTCAGATAACCCGAGTTAGCTGTTTTCAGCGCTGTATCAGCAAGTCCCTTACGCGCTCCGTGAGTAGATATAAAGTACTGAAGTACTGATAACCCTTCGCGGAAGTTCGCTGTAATAGGTGTTTCAATGATTGAGCCATCTGGCTTAGCCATCAGGCCTCGCATTCCGGCTAACTGCCTAATCTGCGCCGCGGAACCCCGAGCACCAGAATCGGACATCATATAAATAGAGTTAAAGGATTCCTGAGGAACCGTTTCGCCATCGGCGTTAACGGTATCTTCAGTACCCAAGGTGTCCATCATAGACTTGGCGACCATGTCATTGGCACGCGACCAAATATCGATGACTTTGTTGTATTTTTCACCTTGCGTCACTAGACCTGAAGAAAATTGATCTTCGATTTCTTTCACTTCAGCATCGGCTCGGCCGATAATCTCATCTTTGTCCGACGGGATGACTAAGTCATCAATACCTACCGATGTACCGGACCGTGTAGAGTATGCATAACCGGTGTACATCAAACGGTCAGCAAAAATAACGGTCGCTTTAAGACCAAATGTTCGATAACAATAGTTAATGACTTTCGAAATCGCTTTCTTAGTCATATGCTGATTGATTAACGCGAAATCAAAACCTTCTGGCACAATTTTGTACAGCAGTACTCGACCAACGGTTGTATCTTCGATCTTACGAGTTACGGTTTTTTCGCCATTTTCATCCGTAGTGGTAATTTCGATTCTAACTTTAACTAGCGCCTGAAGCCCAGCCTGCTTATTTAAATAAGCCCGCTCGACTTCGTCAGGGTCTGCGTAAATAGACCCTTCACCAAGATCGTTAATACGACTTCGCGTCATGTAGTACAGACCCAATACAACGTCCTGCGAAGGCACTATGATTGGCTCGCCGTTAGCTGGCGACAAAATATTGTTTGTGGACATCATCAGCGCACGTGACTCAAGCTGCGCTTCAATAGTCAGCGGTACGTGAACAGCCATTTGATCTCCGTCGAAATCGGCGTTGTACGCCGAACAAACCAACGGGTGTAACTGAATGGCCTTACCTTCGGTTAATATAGGCTCAAAAGCCTGAATACCGAGTCTGTGCAATGTTGGTGCACGGTTTAATAACACCGGATGTTCGCGAATTACGTCTTCGAGAACCGCCCAAACTTCAGGCGTCTCATCTTCGACCATTTTCTTCGCTGCCTTAATGGTGGTCACTAAACCTTTGCGTTCAAGTTTTCCGAAAACGAAGGGTTTAAACAGTTCTAACGCCATCTTCTTCGGCAAACCACACTGATGCAGTTTAAGCGATGGTCCAACTACAATCACCGACCGGCCTGAGTAATCTACTCGTTTACCCAAAAGGTTTTGACGGAATCGGCCTTGCTTACCTTTAATCATGTCCGCAAGTGATTTCAGTGGTCGTTTATTAGACCCTGTAATCGCTCGGCCTCGACGGCCGTTATCTAGCAACGCATCGACAGACTCCTGCAGCATACGTTTTTCGTTGCGAACAATAATATCGGGTGCGTTCAAATCCAACAATCTTTTCAACCGGTTGTTACGGTTGATCACTCGTCGGTATAGGTCGTTCAAATCAGAAGTGGCGAAACGGCCACCATCCAACGGTACCAGCGGACGAAGATCTGGCGGTAGAACCGGCAATACTTCAAGTACGAGCCATTCCGGCTTATTACCTGAATTGCAAAACCCTTCCATTAGCTTCAGCCGCTTGGAAAGCTTTTTGATCTTAGTTTCTGAGTTTGTCGCAGGGATCTCTTCACGTAGAACGGCTATTTCTGCTCGAAGATCGATATCTTTAAGCAATGTTTGAATCGCTTCGGCGCCCATTTTGGCGTCAAAATCATCGCCCCACTCTTCCATCGCTTCGAAATACTGGTCGTCCGTAAGCAACTGACCGCGCTCTAAAGTGGTCAAACGCGGATCAACCACCACAAAGGATTCAAAGTACAGCACTCGCTCGATATCACGCAGGGTCATATCTAGCAATAAACCGATACGTGAAGGTAGCGATTTCAAAAACCAGATGTGCGCCACTGGGCTTGCAAGCTCAATGTGGGCCATTCGTTCACGGCGCACTTTGGCGACTGCAACTTCAACGCCACACTTTTCGCAAACCACACCACGATGTTTGAGTCGCTTGTATTTGCCGCACAAGCATTCGTAATCTTTAATTGGCCCAAATATCTTAGCGCAGAACAGTCCGTCACGTTCAGGCTTAAATGTACGATAGTTGATGGTCTCTGGTTTTTTTACTTCACCAAAAGACCAAGATCGGATCATCTCTGGAGATGCTAGGCCGATACGGATGGCGTCAAACTCATCCGCTTGATTTTGTTTTTTCAGTAAGTCGAGTAGGTCTTTCACGACAGTCCCTCCATCGGGGTTTTACACGTCATAATCATTGCAACAGTATGAAACAAACAGTACGTTCAGCTAATTATCAATCGTTTTCTAATTCGATATTAATAGCCAGAGACCGAATCTCTTTGGTTAATACGTTAAAGGATTCCGGCATGCCGGGCTCCATGCGATGATCTCCATCGACAATATTTTTATACATTCGAGTACGTCCGTTAACGTCATCGGACTTAACCGTTAACATTTCTTGGAGCGTATACGCCGCGCCGTAAGCCTCAAGCGCCCACACTTCCATCTCACCGAATCGCTGACCACCAAACTGAGCTTTACCACCCAGCGGTTGCTGCGTAACCAAACTGTACGAACCGGTTGAACGTGCGTGCATTTTGTCATCCACCAAGTGGTTGAGCTTGAGCATGTACATGTAACCTACGGTCACTTTACGGTCAAAGGCATCACCAGTACGCCCGTCATAAAGCGTAAATTTACCGGATTTGTCGAGGCCTGCCAGCTCAAGCATGTGCTTGATTTCGCTTTCATCGGCACCGTCAAATACAGGGGTCGCCATCGGAACGCCGCCAGCCAGGTTATCGGCTAGTTCACGAATTTCGGTATCGGACATCGCCTCCAAATTAGCGCCACGGCCACCGGTATCGTTATATATCTGATCGAGTACTTCACGAATCTTGGCGGTTTTCTGTTCGGTTTTAACAACCTTAGTAATCTTTCGACCAAGCTCTTTTGCTGCCAGGCCAAGATGGGTTTCAAGCACCTGCCCAATGTTCATTCGCGACGGTACACCCAATGGGTTTAGCACGATGTCGACTGGCTCGCCAGTTTCATCGTAAGGCATATCTTCAACCGGCATGATTGCCGAGATAACACCTTTGTTACCGTGACGGCCGGCCATTTTATCGCCAGGTTGGATGCACCGTTTGACGGCTAATGACACTTTGACCATCTTCAAAACGCCCGGAGCTAAATCATCACCGCGTGTTAATTTGTCACGCTTTACATCATAGCGTTCATCAAGATTGGTTTTAAGGTCAGAAAGTTGCGTTTCAAAATCTTCAAGAAGTCGGTTCAGCTCATCGTCAGACATGCGGATTTTAAACCACTCGTCTTCCGGGATAGTTGCAAAATAACCATCGGCAATCACATCACCTTTATTAAGGCCGGCTGCCGATACAACTTCTTTACCGCTCAACGTGCTGTTCAAGCGCGCCTGAACCGCGTGGCGCACAATTCGATATTCTTCATCAAGATCGCTACGGTATTCAGTAAGCTGAGAGACTTCGATGCTTTTCGCTCGTGTATCTTTTTCAAGACCATCACGAGTAAATACTTGAACATCAATTACAATGCCGGTCGCGCCGGTAGGCACTCGCAAGGAACTATCTTTAACGTCAGAAGCTTTCTCGCCAAAGATCGCACGTAGGAGTTTTTCTTCCGGCGTTAATTGGGTTTCGCCTTTCGGGGTCACCTTACCTACCAAAATATCTCCAGCAGTCACTTCTGCACCGACGTATACGATGCCAGACTCGTCTAATCGAGAGAGCGCGCCTTCGCCAACGTTAGGAATATCAGACGTCACATCTTCTGAACCAAGCTTTGTATCACGGGCGATACAAGTCAGTTCTTGAATATGAATAGTCGTAAAGCGGTCTTCTTCAACAACCCGCTCGGAGATCAAAATCGAATCTTCGAAGTTGTATCCGTTCCACGGCATAAATGCCACGCGAATATTTTGGCCCAACGCCAATTCGCCCATATCAGTAGACGGACCGTCAGCTACGATATCTCCGCGCTCGACGGTATCGCCTTCTTTGACTAGCGGTCGTTGGTTAATGCAGGTGTTTTGGTTTGAGCGGGTGTACTTCGTGAGGTTATAAATATCCACACCAGCATCACCAGCATCTGATTCACTCTCGGACACACGCACAACAATCCGTGACGCATCGACGCTATCGACGATACCACCACGTTTTGTGACCACACATACGCCAGAATCACGCGCAACAAATTTTTCCATTCCGGTGCCGACTAACGGCTTTTCGGCACGGATTGTCGGGACAGCTTGACGCTGCATGTTCGAGCCCATTAACGCCCGGTTTGCATCATCGTGCTCAAGGAAAGGAATGAGCGACGCAGCAACAGATACAACCTGCTGCGGTGATACGTCCATATAATTAACTTTTTCCGGCGGCATCAACGTAAATTCGTTCATGTGCCTAACTGCGACCAATTCGTCGATCAGCCTATTGTCTTTATCTAATCCTGCACTGGCTTGCGCAATGACATGCTTACCTTCTTCAATAGCAGAAAGATAATGGATATCGTCGGTTGCAACGCCATCGACTACGGTACGGTATGCGCTTTCTAAAAAGCCATACGGATTTGTACGCGCATAGGTTGCCAAGGAGTTGATCAGACCAATGTTTGGCCCTTCAGGTGTTTCAATCGGGCAAACACGACCATAGTGAGTCGGGTGTACGTCACGTACTTCAAAGCCTGCTCGTTCACGCGTTAGACCACCAGGCCCTAATGCAGAAACACGGCGTTTGTGAGTCACTTCGGATAATGGATTATTTTGATCCATAAACTGAGACAGCTGGCTTGAACCGAAAAACTCTTTAACGGCTGCAGCAACCGGCTTAGCGTTAATCAGATCCTGAGGCATTAAACCTTCAGATTCCGCCATGCTGAGACGTTCTTTAACCGCACGTTCGACTCGAACGATGCCCACTCGAAATTGGTTTTCAGCCATTTCGCCGACAGAACGAACACGCCGGTTACCCAGATGATCGATATCGTCGACCACGCCTTTACCGTTGCGGATTTCAATTAATGTCTTAAGTACGTCGACGACATCATCGAAAGAAAGCGTGCCTTCACCGGTCTCAATGTTACGACCTAAGCGACGGTTGAATTTCATACGCCCTACTGCAGAAAGATCATATCTTTCTGACGAGAAGAACAAATTCCCAAAAAGGTTTTCCGCTGAGTCTTTTGTTGGCGGCTCACCCGGTCGCATCATTCGGTAAATTTCGATTAACGCTTCGAGGCGGTTCGACGCCGGATCAATCCGTAAAGTGTCGGAAATAAATGCGCCGCAATCTAGCTCGTTCGTGTACAAAGTACCGAAAGAAGCAATCTTGGCTTCTTTGAATTGCTCAATCAATTCTTCGGTAATTTCTGTATTACATGCACACAGAAGTTCGCCGGTTTCGGTGTTGATAATGTCTCGGCTGATGCTTTGGCCAACCAAATATTCACCAGGCACAATCAAGGTTGTGAGGTTAGCCTTCTCAAGTTGGCGGATGTGACGACTGGTAACTCGCTTACCTTGCTCTACAATCACCTCGCCTTTGCCGTCGGTAACATCCATCGGTAGCGATTCGCCGCGAAGACGCGATGGCACAAAGTCTAACGAGAAATTCTCGCCATCGTAGGTGTAAGCATTGTTTTCGAAAAACATCCCCAAAATTTCTTCGGTGGAGTAGTCCAATGCACGCAACAATATGGTTGCCGGCAACTTTCTTCTTCGATCGATTCGAACATAAACCATGTCCTTTGCATCGAATTCAAAATCCAACCAAGAACCACGGTAGGGAATTACTCGCGCTGAATATAGGAGTTTACCCGAGGAGTGGGTTTTGCCTTTGTCGTGATCAAAAAATACACCGGGGGAACGGTGCAATTGAGACACGATGACTCGCTCTGTACCGTTGATTACAAAGGTACCGTTACCAGTCATTATCGGAAGGTCCCCCATGTAGACCTCCTGCTCTTTAATATCTTTAATTACGCGAGTCGATGATTCTTTATCATAAATAATCAGACGTACTTTAACGCGTAAAGGCACAGCGTAGGTAACACCTCGCTGCTGGCATTCTTTAACATCAAATGCTGGTTCGCCAAAACGATACGAGACAAATTCTAATGCCGCTGTACCTGAGTTGCTCACAATCGGGAATACCGATTTAAACGCTGCCTGTAAACCTTGATCTAAACGATCTTCACTTGCCCGATCTTCTTGTAGAAACTTTTTATAAGAATCCAACTGTATCGATAGCAAGTAAGGGACATCCATTACCCTCGGCAATTTTCCAAAATCTTTACGTATGCGTTTTTTCTCTGTGTAGGAGTAAGAACCCATCAAGCTTCCCCGCGAATGATAATGATCTGATGCAAATGTGCTCTACCAGGAAGACTACCCAAACAAAGCATCCAATTGCGTAACAAGTTTGTCGCTTTACAATAAACCTTGCGACAAACGTTTTTACAGCAGTACAAATTATGACAAACCAAAAACGGCGAAAGGCCGGTGAACAATTCACCAGCCAATCCCCACCGCAAGACGATTCCGTCTTGCGGTATGCTTTCCGTCTTACTTAACTTCGACAGAAGCGCCAGCCTCTTCAAGCTGCTTACGGGCGTCTTCTGCTTCTTCTTTAGAAACGCCTTCCTTAACAGGAGCTGGAGCTCCGTCAACAACCGCTTTAGCTTCTTTAAGACCAAGACCGGTAATTGCGCGAACGGCCTTAATAGCATTAACTTTCTTTTCACCCGCGCCGGTGATAATAACATCAAATTCAGTCTGCTCTTCTGCTGCGCCTGCGCCTTCTCCGCCAGCTGCTGGAGCTGCTGGAGCTGCCGCTGCTGCTGCAGATACACCGAATTTCTCTTCCATCGCTGAAATCAATTCAACGATATCCATTACGCTCATTTCCGCGATAGCTTCTAAAATATCTTCTTTTGAAAGAGACATCTGTAAATCCCCAATAATCTAATTAACAAATAAAATTATGATCTAATTTAGATCAATAAAAAATAGACAAAAATATGTCGCCTTAAGCAGCTTCCTGCTTTTGGTCTTTAACCGCTGCAACCACACGAACGAACTTAGATGGCACTTCGTTCATTGTAGAAACTAGTTTCGAGACAGGTGCAAGCATCGTACCCATAAGGATAGAGATTGCCTCATCACGAGTAGGCAGTTTCGCAACCGCATCTAGTTTCTCTGGCCCCATTAACTCACCGCCGATAGCTAAAGCGCGCACTTCGAAGGTATCATTTGCTTTCGCAAAGTCCTTGAGTAAGCGAGCTGCAGCTCCAGGGCTGTCAAGGGATAATGCAAGCAAAGTTGGGCCGACAAAAGCCTCGCTCATGCATTCGAACTCTGTACCCACTATCGCTCGTTTTGCTAGAGAGTTTCTAACAACTCGAACGTATACACCTTGCTCGCGCGCTTGACTGCGCAGAGAGGTGAGTGCTGATACGTCTGTTCCGCGGTAATCGGCAATAACTGCAGACAAAGCAGAGCTCACAGCTTCAGTTACTTCTGCGACGATTACTTTTTTGCCTTCGAGATCTAACGCCATTGGCATCACTCCAAGAAAGAACAACCAACCAGCAAAATAGCGCCGGTGGCATCAGTTAAATATCAATCCATCATTTAAACTACGAATGATGAATGCCTTACGGTAACTAAATTCGGTATGAATCGGGTTCCGCTATCTACACGGGCAAACATTAACGCAGAGATATAACCTTCGATCACTGCGACCCGTGGTCTTTGATAGGCTCCGACGGTTTGTATTACTAGATACAAACCGCCGAAAACCCCAAAGTTTGGTAGACGTTAATCACGCCTAAAAATTAGTCGAGTGTCGATAAATCGATTAGGAGACTTGGCCCCATAGTCGAGGACAGCGCAACTTTCTTCGTGTAAATGCCTTTTGCTGTAGTTGGCTTATATTTGCGAAGGTCGGCTAACAACGCTTCAAGGTTGATTTTGATATCCGCAGGAGCAAAGCCAATCTGACCAATGCCGCCGTGGATAATGCCGCCTTTATCGGTTCGGTATCGAACTTGCCCGGCTTTTGCATTTTTCACTGCTGCTGCGACGTCTTTAGTCACTGTACCCACTTTAGGGTTAGGCATAAGGCCACGCGGCCCAAGAACCTGGCCCAGCTGCCCAACAACACGCATTGAGTCTGGAGTCGCAATCACGACGTCAAAATTGAGATCACCGCCTTTTACAGTAGCAGCCAGATCATCCATTCCAACGATATCTGCGCCTGCTTCTGTCGCTTTAACAGCGTTTTCGCCATCAGCGAAAACCGCAACACGTACGATTTTTCCGGTACCTTTAGGTAACACAGTTGCGCCGCGAACCGCTTGATCTGATTTACGAGGATCGACGCCCAGATTAATCGCGACGTCGATAGATTCTTTAAACTTAACCGTAGACAGCTCGTTAAGCAGAGTAACTGCCTCTTCAACCGAATAGAATTTAGCAGGATCTACTTTTTCATTGATAGCTTTATTTCGCTTCGTTACCTTAGCCATTTATACGCCCTCCACTTCAATGCCAGCGCTGCGAGCACTTCCGGCGATAATACGAACTGCTGAATCCATATCAACGGCGTTCAAATCAGCCATTTTTACGGTAGCAATTTCTTCCAATTGAACACGGGTAACTTTACCTACTTTATTGGTGTTCGGTGTACCACTGCCTTTTTGGATGCCCGCCGCCTTCTTGAGCAAATAAGAAGCAGGAGGAGTCTTAGTTTCAAAGGTGAAGCTACGGTCCGAATACACGGAAATGATAACGGGAATCGGCATTCCAGCTTCCATACCCTGAGTTTTAGCGTTAAACGCTTTACAAAACTCCATGATATTTACGCCGTGCTGACCCAATGCCGGACCAACTGGCGGACTGGGGCTGGCTTTACCTGCAGCAACCTGCAGCTTTATATATGCTTCTACTTTCTTAGCCATTTAGCTATTCTCCTGAACGGGTTACTGCCAACAGTGTGCCGGCTACCCTGTAAAACAATCAATTTTGGGAGGCCAAAATATCAATTTAACCTTTTTCAACCTGCCCAAACTCTAACTCGACTGGAGTAGAACGCCCAAATATCAACACGGATACCTGCAAGCGACTCTTCTCGTAATTCACTTTCTCTACAACACCATTAAAGTCGTTAAACGGCCCATCAACAACCCGGACCATTTCGCCCGGTTCAAACAATGTCTTAGGCTTGGGCTTCTCTGCCCCTTCTTCGATGCGCTGTAAGATTTCGTTCGCTTCTTTTTCAGTGATAGGGGCCGGCTTTTCTGCGGTACCGCCAATAAACCCGAGAACTCGCGACGTCTCTTTAACCAGGTGCCAGCTATCGTCGTCAAGCTCCATTTCAACCAGGACGTAGCCTGGAAAAAATTTGCGCTCACTCTTGCGCTTTTGACCCGCTCTAATTTCGACGACTTCTTCGGTAGGAACCATAATGCGACCAAAGCTATCGGCCATATCCATTAGTTCGATACGCTCTTCAAGCGCAGCCTTAACTCTTTTTTCATACCCAGAATAGGCATGTACAACGTACCAGCGTTTAGTCATGAAAGAAGTCCTAACCGATTAACAATGAAACAACCCAACTGAAAAACGAATCAAGCCCCCACAATACCAAGGCCATGACAAACACGACAGCAACGACAATAAGCGTGGTTTGACCGGTTTCGGCACGGGTTGGCCAAATAACCTTACGAATTTCGGCCCGAGCTTCTTTAATCAGCTTAAAAAAGCTATGCCCGCTTGCGGTTTGAAAAGCAACAGCAATAGCTAGCGATGACAACGCAACCAACGCTAGCGCGCGATACAAAAGGGATTCAGACGAGAAATAGTAGTTCCCGCCAACACCTACAGCTATAACCGCAGCAACAAGAAACCACTTCAGAAGATCAAACGAACCAGACTGAGATTCAGATTTACCGCTCATTTTATAGATCTACTCTTCGCAACCAACACTCCGAACCAGATTAATCCAATACCTGCACAATAAATGGCAGGCCAGGAGGGAATCGAACCCCCAACCTGCGGTTTTGGAGACCGCTGCTCTGCCAATTGAGCTACTGGCCTAAATTAACCTGGTACACCAATACGCCATAAACAGCAAAATGAGACCACGCAGGATCTCACTTTAAAGTAATGGCAGTTACAAACTACTCAATAATTTTAGCGACGACGCCCGCACCAACCGTGCGACCACCTTCGCGGATCGCGAAACGCAACCCTTCTTCCATCGCGATAGGCGCAATCATGGTGACAACCATTTGAACGTT
>JAESUM010000094.1 GCA_016763075.1 Pseudomonadales bacterium | reverse complement strand
TCGTAGACCAATGGCTACAAAAAGAGCTGCCAGAAGTCCGCATTACCTTACAAGTGCACGATGAACTGGTGCTTGAAATCCCCGAATCGATGCTCGACGAAGTGGTACCGGAGCTTACCAAGCGTATGGAGCAGGCGGTTGAGCTAGACGTGCCGCTCATTGTAGATGTAGGCATTGGTGATAACTGGGAGCAAGCTCATTGAGGTATCGCTGCTGGTACGGTTGGGCTGGCATTGCCGCAAATACCGGCGTTAATAAAAAACCTATAAAAGCATAGCAAACGGATTTTTAACGATGTTAGACACCATTAGCGCATATATATCTGCCGTAAACAGCATTGTTTGGGGG
This sequence comes from Pseudomonadales bacterium, assembly GCA_016763075.1. Classification (GTDB taxonomy): domain Bacteria; phylum Pseudomonadota; class Gammaproteobacteria; order Pseudomonadales; family JAHRWD01; genus JAHRWD01. Next base: position 21,602 of record JAESUM010000094.1, on the reverse strand, counting down.
CCGGTCATGCTGGTTTTGATCCTTGGCGTGGGGTCTTATTTAATGCTGGGGCTCAAAGGGTTGCCGCTGCGCAAACTATTTTTGGGCTTTAAGCAGCTATGGAATGGCCGTAAGGCTCAGGGCAAAGGCGACGTTAGCCCGTTTAATGCGCTGATGACTTCCTTGGCTGCGACCATTGGAACCGGGAATATTGCAGGCGTTGCCACTGCAATTGCGCTGGGCGGCCCCGGCGCATTGTTTTGGATGTGGTGCACTGCGTTGGTTGGAATGGCTACCAAATATGCCGAAGCGGTTTTTGCTGTGCACTACCGCGAAACCAACGAAAAGGGCGAACATGTTGGCGGCCCGATGTATTACATCAAAAATGGACTTGGAGACAATTGGCGCTGGTTGGCAACCGCCTTTGCAGTGTTTGGCGCGCTAGCCGGTTTTGGCATTGGCAATACTGTGCAGTCCAACTCCGTTGCGGATGTACTGTCGTCTACCTTTGGGGTTTCCCACAGCATGACTGGGCTGGTTATGGCGTTATTAGTGGGGGTGGTTTTGCTTGGCGGTATCCGTCGTATTGCCGGTTTCGCTGGTCGTTTGGTGCCCGTGATGGGGTTATTTTATGTGGCAGCTAGCGTGTTTGCGTTGGCCACTGAGTTTGAAAAAATCCCCGGGGTGATTGAATTAGTGCTTCACCATGCGTTCTCGCCCGCCGCTGCAACCGGCGGTTTTGCTGGGGCTAGCGTCTGGGCCGCGATCCGCTTTGGTGTGGCCTGAGGGGTGTTTTCAAATGAAGCGGGGCTGGGCAGTGCGCCCATTGCGCATGCCGCCGCCGCGACAGATCAGCCGGTACAGCAGGGCTTAATTGCCATGTTGGGTACGTTTATTGACACCATTGTGATCTGTAGTTTGACCGGCTTTGTGATTCTCTCTTCCGGTGTGTGGGAAACCGGAATCACCGGTGCAACGCTATCTTCCACCGCCTTCGAGGCCATACTGCCTGGCTTTGGCGGTTATTTGGTGGCCATAGGTTTGGCCGTATTCGCGTTTAGCACCATTTTAGGTTGGAGCTTTTACAGTGAAAAGTGCGTCGAGTATTTGGTTGGAATAAAAGCGGTGATGCCTTTTCGAATACTGTGGGTGATTGCAGTGTTCGGCGGCGCGGTGATGGAGCTAGAGTTTGTTTGGCTGGTGGCAGATACGCTCAATGCGCTGATGGCACTGCCGAATTTAATAGCGCTGTTGTTGCTAAGCCCGGTATTGTTTCGCTTAACGAAGGCTCATTTTAATTCAGGTGCCGCGCAATTAAAGTGAAGTGAAATTGCACCAAAGCGGCTGTGCTGCTTAGTTCCACAGCTAATGCCACAGACACGAATTGGGTAAAATGGAGTTTGCCGAAAAGCAAGGAAGGTGCGTTGGGTTACGGTGTTGGGTTAAGACGTGTTGGGCTGGGTTGGCTTGAGTTGAATCGAACGCAACTGGAATTAGCTGAGCAGGAATTAACGGCAATGGGGTGAGTGGAAACGGACTTAATGGCAACGGGCTCAGCAGCAATGGACTGAGTGAAAAGCGCTGCGAAAGTCTAGTTTTTGGCTTCTTTGATCAGCGCGTCCGCTTTCTTTTTAGCTGACTTAAACGTATCTGCCCCGGATTCTTTAACGTTGTTGTAACCCTCTTCAAGGCTGTCCACTGTGCTTTCAAGTGCAGATTCTGCAGCATCCTGCGCATCAGCTTTCACATCATCAATTACGTCGGTGGCTGTTTCGGCCATTTCAGCAATCACACGTTTACTTTTTTCAGCCGCTTTATCGCAGCCTGTTAGGGCAATGGCTGTGCAAATAATCGCCGCTGCAGTCATCTTCTTCATAGGAACTTTTTTCTGATGACGGCTGCGGCTGCGGGCTTTATACGTACGCTAAACTAATCGCGTTTGTCTAAGGGTGTGAAGTCACGAGCTTCATAACCGGTATAAAGCTGACGAGGACGACCAATTTTGTAGCTGTTGCTGATCATCTCTTGCCAATGCGAAATCCAGCCTGCGGTGCGTGCCAATGCAAAAATCACGGTGAACATGCTGGTTGGAATACCAATCGCTTTTAAGATGATGCCGGAGTAGAAATCAACGTTCGGGAACAGCTTTTTCTCGATGAAGTAAGGATCTTTAAGTGCGATCTCTTCGAGTTTCATGGCCAGTTCAAGTTGTGGGTCAGTGATGCCAAGTTCTTTAAGTACTTCGTGGCAAGATTCGCGCATTACCGTCGCACGTGGATCAAAGTTTTTGTAAACCCGGTGACCAAAGCCCATCAGTAGGAATGGATCGCTCTTGTCTTTAGCTTTCTCAATATATTCTGGGATACGTGAAATATCGCCAATTTCGTCGAGCATATCTAATACGGCTTCGTTCGCGCCGCCGTGGGCAGGGCCCCAAAGTGCAGCAATGCCAGCAGCAATACAGGCAAACGGGTTTGCGCCGGTTGAGCCAGCTAAACGTACGGTTGAAGTGGATGCATTTTGTTCGTGGTCAGCATGGAGAATGAAGATTCGGTCCATTGCTTTTGCGACAACCGGGCTGATCGGTGTGTCGGCGCATGGAGTGCTGAACATCATGTGCAGAAAGTTTTCAGCAAAATCAAGGTCGTTTTTAGGGTACACGAACGGTTGCCCGATCGAGTATTTGTAGCACATGGCTGCGAGCGTCGGCATCTTCGCTATTAGGCGGAAGGCAGAAATTTCGCGGTGGCGCTCTAGAGTGATATCGAGTGAGTCGTGATAAAAGGCTGAAAGCGCCCCGACCACGCCGCACATAATCGCCATCGGGTGAGCGTCTCTTCTAAAGCCAGTAAAGAAATCAGAGATTTGCTCGTTCACCATGGTGTGGTTTTTCACGGTGTTCACGAACTCGTCTTTCTGTTCCTTATTAGGCAACTCGCCATTAAGTAGCAAGTAACAGGTTTCTAGGTAATCCGAATCGGCTGCTAGCTGGCCAATGGGGTAGCCACGGTGCAGCAAAATACCCTTCTCGCCATCAATATAGGTGATTTTAGATTCACAGGCAGCGGTAGAAACAAAACCGGGGTCATAGGTGAAATAACCTGCTTGAACGAGGCCTCGCACATCTATGACGTCTGGTCCCGCGGTTCCTTTATGAATAGGTAGCTCAATCGGGTCGCTTAGATTATTCAGATGCAGTTGTGCTTTATCATCGGCCATGGGGGACTCCTGTTACAAAATTCAAATACGAGTTCGGCGGGACACTATAAAAGCAGAGCAGTATTTGTCAATTAATACGCTGTTTTTTGTCCGCCGTGGGTGGGCTATCGGTAAAATTATAGACGGATGTGCGACGCTGGTGCCTTAAGCGTGAAATTTGCTATAAAACGGTGCGCTAACTGGCATCGTTTTGTGTGGGTTTCGAAACGATATCGTCGACATAGGCCGACGTTGTAATTCCGAAATTGAACACCTATACTCCCGATCCATCAAGGTTAGAGCCATTTCAATTCGCGTATTTTAGATAAAATGTCTATGCGATTGTTTTTAGTGTGGTTTCTAACTGACCGCAATATTTTAAATTTTTGTTTGTGAGGGCCGCTGTGGATAACAAAAGACCGGTATATTTGGATTTGAATCCAGTCAATATGCCGCTGACCGCGATCACTTCTTTTTTGCACAGGACCTCGGGAATTGTGCTTTTTGTTGGTAGCGCAATATTACTGTGTTTGTTGAGCTGTTCGCTAGATTCCCAGCAAGGCTTCGATGACACAATGGTGTTATTGCAGGGTACGCTCGCCAAGCTTGTATTGTGGGGCGTTGTTTCTGCGCTGATTTATCATTTGGTTGCTGGGGTTCGGCACCTGCTCATGGATATGGGTATCGGTGAAGATCTCGAAACCGCACTGCTTGGGTCTAAATTGATCTTGGCGGTTTCTGCAGTATTGATCGTTTTGGCAGGAGTTTGGATATGGTAACCAGCGTTACGAATCTTGGTAAAAGCGGAGTTTCCGATTGGCTATTACAGCGCGTAACCGCTGTCATCTTAGCCGCCTATACGGTTTTCATTGTTGGGTTTCTATTGCTTAACCCAGAGCTTACTTTCACGCAGTGGTCGGGTTTATTCGAAACGACTTGGGTGCGAATCTTTTCTCTATTGTCACTGATCTCGCTAGGCGCACATGCTTGGGTTGGGTTGTGGACAGTATCTACCGATTACATCAAGCCAACGGGACTGCGGTTTTTGTTCCAGGCAGTGGTTGTGATTGGACTCTTTGTATATGTAGTCTGGGGAATCCAGATTCTTTGGGGCGCTTAAGCACCAATTGGTTTAAAGAACAGGTTATAAAATGGCGCAAATACCTACTCTGACGTTTGATGCGATTATTGTTGGTGGTGGTGGGGCCGGTATGCAATCCGGAATCCAGCTGTCTCAATCGGGTTACAAAACGGCAGTCATTTCTAAGGTTTTTCCTACACGATCTCATACGGTCTCTGCTCAAGGTGGTATCACTTGTGCAATTCAGAGCGACGACCCTGATGATGATTGGCGTTGGCATATGTACGATACTGTCAAAGGTTCCGATTATATCGGCGACCAAGACGCGATCGAATACATGTGTAGTGTTGGGCCACAAAGTGTCTATGAGCTTGAGCACATGGGCATGCCGTTTTCGCGAACTGAAAGCGGTCGAATTTACCAACGACCTTTTGGCGGTCAATCTAAGGATTACGGCAAAGGTGGTCAGGCTTCTCGAACATGTGCAGCGGCAGACAGAACCGGCCACGCACTGCTTCACACGCTGTATCAAGCGAATCTCAAAAACGACACCGTATTTTTAAACGAATGGTATGCCGTTGATATCGTCAAAAATGCGGCGGGCGTTGTGGTTGGTGTTACCGCTATTTGCATGGAAACCGGTGAAGTTTTTTACATTAAATCCAAAGCTACGGTACTGGCTACCGGTGGTGCTGGACGGATTTTCCAATCGACAACCAACGCACTCATCAATACCGGCGAGGGATTAGGCATGTCGTTACGAGCAGGCTTCCCTGTTCAAGATATTGAAATGTGGCAATTTCACCCAACCGGTATTGCCGGCGCGGGTGTGCTGGTTACTGAAGGTTGTCGTGGTGAAGGCGGTTATCTTGTCAATAAAGATGGCGAGCGTTTCATGGAGCGTTATGCACCCAACGCCAAAGATCTCGCAGGCCGAGATGTTGTAGCACGTTCAATGGTTATTGAAATTTTAGAAGGCCGCGGAGCGGGTCCAAAAGGCGATCACGTCTTTTTGAAGCTAGATCACTTGGGCCCAGAAGTATTAAACAAACGTTTGCCGGGTATCGTCGAGCTATCGAAAACCTTTGCTCACGTTGACCCCGCTAAAGATTTGGTTCCAGTTATGCCAACTGCGCATTATATGATGGGTGGAATACCCACCAATATCGACGGTCAAGCGTTGACCATTAGTGCTGATGGCAAAGCAAGCGTGATTCCGGGGTTGTATGCAGCGGGTGAAGTTGCATGTGTATCGGTTCACGGCGCTAACCGCCTTGGCGGCAACTCATTGTTGGATCTGATTGTATTTGGCCGTGCAGCTGGCTTACATATTGTAGAGTCTTTGCAGCAGGGGATTGAGCATCAAGATGCTAGCAACGAAGACATAGATGCTGGCATGGTACGTCTTAATCGTTGGAATGACTCCGCAGGCGGGGAAAGTATTCCGATACTTAAAGAAGACTTGCAGCGGATTATGCAAAATTACTTTGGCGTGTTTCGTAAAGAAGAACTCATGGTCAAAGGTGTTGTCGAGTTACAAGAGTTGCGCGAACGAGTATCCAAAGCGCACCTCACCGACAAAACTTCAGCCTTTAATACCGCTCGTATTGAAGCATTGGAATTGGATAATTTGCTTGAAGTGGCAGAAGCGACAGCAATCGCCGCTGAGCATCGAAAAGAAAGCCGTGGCGCGCACGCTCGTGAAGATTATCAAGAGCGTGATGACGAAAACTGGTTGGCTCATTCGATCTACTATCCGGGTGAAAAGCGGGTTGGTAAACGGCCTGTAAACTTCAAGCCCAAGACAGTTGAGCCGTTCGAGCCGAAAGTAAGAACGTATTAGCAGGTGGCCTTGGCAGGTCTGGTGCCAGCCAAGCATTCGCGATTTCAAGCAGGTAATAAAGGTTAGTTAAATAATGCAAATAAGCCTCTATCGGTATAACCCTGAAACCGATTCTGAACCCTATATGCAAAACATCGATCTTGAAATCCCCGATGGGCAAGATTTGATGGTGCTGGACGTGCTCCATTTGCTCAAGGAAAAGGACGCGGGTATTACATTTCGTCGCTCTTGCCGTGAAGGAGTTTGTGGTTCAGACGGTGTGAACATGAACGGAGCCAATGGCCTTGCATGCATCACACCCTTATCCTCAATTGTTAAAAAAGATAAATTAGTGCTTCGGCCGTTGCCCGGACTGCCGGTCATCCGTGACCTTATCGTAGACATGCAGCCGTTTTACCAGCAATACGAAAAGATCAAGCCGTATTTGGTTAACGATACGCCGGCACCGTCTATTGAGCGTCTCCAAACGATTGAAGAACGGGAAAAGCTTGATGGTCTCTATGAGTGCATCCTGTGCGCTTGTTGTTCGTCTGCTTGCCCCTCGTTTTGGTGGAATCCAGATAAGTTTGTTGGCCCTTCCGGGTTGATTCAAGCGTATCGTTTTCTGATCGATAGCCGTGATACCGCAACTGAAGATCGCTTAGCTAATCTAGACGATCCATTTAGCGTATTCCGGTGCCGAGGCATTATGAACTGCGTAACGGTTTGTCCAAAAGGCTTGAATCCAACGCGAGCAATTGGTCACATTCGAGATATGCTGCTTAAGCGAGCAATATGAAAACAAAAACCGTAACCTAAGGTTTACATCGGGCTGCCAGCTGCATGCTCCCAATGGTTTATGTTCGCGGTAAGAAAAATTAAATAATAAACGTTGAATGACCGACTGTGATGGTTGTGGGAAATTAGACGCTTGTTATTGAGCAAACCAGCTACACTGGATTCTGAAGCTTCGTATAGTGATTTTATACATCATTTAAATGACGTAGGTTATTGATGATGATGTGTCTTTTGCGCTCAACTAGTATGCAGGTTCTATCTGTAAATACAGTACAAACTATCAAGGAATAACAAAAAATGCAGCAGGGCATGATGGAGGAGTTGTGGAAAACAGCCCACCTCTCCGGTGGAAACGCACCCTACATAGAAGAATTATTCGAAACCTATTTAGCTGATCCGAATACTGTACCCGAGCAGTGGCGCAATTACTTTGATGCCCTGCCTAAAGTGGATGGTGTGGTGATCCCGGATGTATCCCACGCGACGGTAAGAGATCAATTTTTGCAGTTTTCTCGGCAGGCCACTGCCGTAGCTGCGGATAAGCACTCCGCTGGGTTTCAGCACGAATTCAAACAAATACGCGTCCTTCAACTTATTGATGCGTACCGCAATCGTGGACACCAAAAAGCCAGCCTTGATCCGTTGGATCTTCAAGCTCGCCCCGCTGTTCCTGATCTCGAACTTACTTACCATGGCCTTTCGACTGCTGATCTCGACGGCACATTCAAAACCGGCTCAGATACATTACTCAGCGGTGAAGGTAGTCTTCGCGAAATCATTGAATGCCTCGAGCAAACCTATTGCGGCAGCATTGGTGCAGAATACATGCACATTGTTGATAGCGAAGAAACGCTTTGGGTTCGTCAACGAATGGAAAGTGTTCGTTCACGCCCAGCCTATGGCGTCGAAATTAAGAAGCAGCTACTAGAGCGTTTAGGCGCGGCGGAAGGCCTCGAAAAATCCCTCGGCTCTAAGTACCCCGGAACCAAACGGTTCGGCTTAGAAGGCGGCGAAAGCTTAATACCGATGTTGGACGAACTGATCCAACGCACCGGTAGTTATGGTGTAAAAGAGATCGTTATTGGCATGGCTCACCGCGGCCGGCTGAACGTTTTGGTGAATATATTAGGTAAAAACCCATCAGAACTATTTGATGAGTTCGAAGGCGGTCACATGACCGAAGAAGGTTCCGGCGATGTCAAATACCATCAAGGGTTCTCTTCAAATTTGATGAGCCCAGGCGGTGAAATTCACCTTGCCCTAGCGTTTAACCCCTCGCATCTAGAAATTTCTGCTCCTGTTGTAGTGGGTTCCGTGCGCGCGCGTCAAGACCGCCGAATGGACCCGGAAGGCGACCAAGTAATGGCGATCAATATCCATGGTGATGCCGCAGTAGCGGGCCAGGGTGTTGTGATGGAGACATTACAAATGTCTCAAATCCGCGGTTTTAAAACCGGCGGTACCGTTCATATTGTCATTAATAACCAAGTTGGTTTTACCATCAGCCGCCAAGACGATGCGCGCTCTACCGAGTATTGCACCGACATTGCGAAAATGGTGCAAGCGCCGATTTTCCACGTTAACGGTGATGACCCGGAAGCGGTTCTGTTTGTAACCCAGTTGGCTGCGGACTATCGGCGTACGTTTAAGAAAGACGTGTTTATCGACATGATTTGCTACCGCCGACGCGGGCACAATGAGGCAGATGAGCCCTCTGGCACTCAGCCAATGATGTACCAAAAAATTAAAGCTCACCCGACTACATTCTCTTTGTATTCAGCTGACTTGATTGAAAAAGGTGTGATTTCGGCGCAACAGCGTGATCAGCTGGTGAATGAATACCGCGATAACTTGGATCAAGGTAAACATGTTGTAAAAAGTTTGATTACCGAACCTATCATGAAAGCGATGGTGGATTGGACGCCATACCTCGGGCACGACTATTGGGGTGTTACCGTCGACACCAGTGTTGATTCCAAAGTGCTGCAAAAGCTGGCCGGCCAGTTAAACACCATTCCTGATGGCATTGTGTTGCAGGCACAAGTATCGAAAATCATTGGTGACCGAATCAAAATGGCTGCCGGGGCATTGCCCATTAACTGGGGCTTCGCTGAAACCCTGGCTTACGCAACCCTAGTTACCGAAGGTACGCGGGTTCGTTTGATCGGCCAAGATGTTGGCCGTGGGACATTTTCACACCGGCACGCGGTTCTTCATAATCAAAAAAATGGCGAAGCATACACACCCCTCGATGAGCTCGGTGAGGATGCCGCGCCGTTTGATCTTTACGATTCATTTTTATCTGAAGAAGCGGTGCTGGCGTTCGAATACGGATACGCAACGACTACTCCAAATGCCCTAGTCATTTGGGAGGCGCAATTTGGTGATTTTGCCAACGGCGCGCAAGTGGTTATTGACCAGTTCATCACGAGTGGTGAAGACAAGTGGGGTCGTGTTTGCGGCTTAACTATGCTGTTGCCACACGGTTATGAAGGTCAGGGCCCAGAACATTCATCAGCTAGGCTAGAGCGCTTTTTACAGCTCTGCGCTGAGAAAAATATTCAAGTGTGTGTGCCTACAACACCCGCTCAAATATTCCATCTGTTGCGCCAGCAAGTGATTCGACCACTGCGTAAACCGCTGATTATTATGTCGCCAAAAAGTTTGTTGCGACATAAGCAGGCGATCTCAACCTTAGAAGATTTATCTGACGGTTCATTTCAGCCGGTTATCGCCGACGCACTTGAGCTTAGCGAAGCCGATAAAGTGAAACGCGTCGTGTTGTGTAGCGGCAAGGTGTACTACGACCTGATCGACAAGCGCCGCAGTAAAGAACAAGACAACGTGGCGATTATGCGCGTGGAACAGCTGTATCCGTTCCCATTGATCGAGCTACGAACCTTGATGCAGCAATACCCTAACCTTGAAGATGTTGTTTGGTGCCAGGAAGAGCCCATGAATCAAGGCGCTTGGTATAGCAGTCAGCATCATATGCATAAAATTGTTGAGCAATTAGATACTGCTACACATCTGACGTATGCGGGCCGAGCAGCCTCGGCTGCGCCGGCAGCTGGGTACCTTTCGATTCATGTTGAGCAGCAAAATAGATTGGTAAGCGAAGCGCTAGATATCGAATAGTCTTGAAATAGATATTCCAAATTAAATTGGTAAAAGTTGGTTGATTACCGACCTTGTAAACAAAGGAAAACCCATGTCTACAGAAATTAAAGCCCCCGTTTTTCCCGAATCCGTTGCTGATGGCGAAATAGCGACCTGGCACAAACAGCCCGGCGAAGCCGTACTTCGTGATGACCTGCTGGTCGATATCGAAACCGACAAAGTAGTGCTCGAAGTGGTTGCTCCTGCTGATGGCGTACTGTCTGCAATTATTAAAGGCGAGGGAGAAGTTATTTTATCCGGCGAAGTGATCGGGCAGTTTGAAGTTGGCGCAGGGGCTGAAGCGCCCGCCGCCGCAGAACCTGTTGCCGAAGCGCCCGCTGCAGTACAGGCCGAAGCAATGCCTTTAAGCCCTGCGGTTCGTAAGTTGGTGGATGAAAAAGGCCTAGATCCTACGTCTATCACCGGTAGCGGAAAGGGCGGACGGCTTACAAAAGAAGATGTCCAGAAATTTATAACCCAGCAAGCCAGAACACCTGCCCCAGCGGCTAAAGCGCCACAGACGACCGAAACCACTGCCCTTGGTGCGCGAGTTGAGCGCCGTGTGCCCATGACTCGATTACGTTCAAGTATTGCTAAGCGGCTTGTATCGGTTCAGCAAAACAGCGCCATGTTGACCACCTTTAACGAGGTCAACATGGAGCCGGTCATGAAGCTCAGAAATAAATACAAAGCGCAGTTCGAAAAAACCCACAACGGTACTCGTCTTGGGTTTATGTCGTTTTTTGTTCAGGCATCTGTCGAAGCGCTAAAATTGTATCCAGAAGTTAACGCGTCGATTGATGGAACCGACGTGGTTTATCACGGCTATCAAGATATGGGAGTGGCGGTTTCCACTGAGCGTGGTTTGGTCGTACCTGTGCTGCGTGATGCGCACTTGATGGGAATGGCCGATATCGAAGCCAAGATCAACGAGTACGGTAAAAAAGCACGCGACAACAAGCTCACAATGGAAGAGATGCAGGGCGGAACGTTCACCATTTCTAATGGTGGTGTGTTCGGGTCATTGCTATCTACTCCAATTCTAAACCCGCCGCAAACAGCGATTCTTGGTATGCACAAAATCCAAGAACGCGCGATGGTGGTAGATGGTGAAATCGTGATTTTGCCAATGATGAACCTGGCACTGTCTTACGATCACAGAATGATCGATGGTAAAGCGGCAGTGCAATTTTTGGTCACCATCAAAGACTTCCTTGAAGACCCAGCAAGAATTTTGCTGAAGGTATAATTCACTTATAGCCTCTTCAGTTGGGATATTGTTATCCATTGGATGAGGCTGTCATACAGTCGTTGCTGTATTTGAAACACACTGAGGACAACAACACATGTCAGAAAAATTTGATGTCATCGTAATTGGCTCTGGGCCTGCGGGTTATGTCGGCGCAATCAAATGTGCACAGCTCGGATTAAAGACCGCGTGTGTTGAAATGGAAGGCGCAGACACGCCTTCTTTGGGTGGAACCTGCCTGAACGTGGGCTGTATCCCCTCTAAGGCTTTGCTCGAGTCCTCACACAAATTTTACGAAACCCAAAAGGACCTCATTAAGCACGGTATTAATACCGGCGAAGTGACCATGGACGTGCCTGCAATGATGGGCCGCAAAGATAACATCGTAAAAGGCTTAACCGACGGCGTAGCCATGTTGTTTAAAGCCAACGGCGTGACCAGCATTCATGGTCGCGGAAAGCTACTTGCGGGCAAGAAAGTACAGGTAACCGCTGCCAACGGCGATGTTACCGAATACGAAGCTGAAAACGTAATTTTGGCCGCTGGATCGCAATCAGTAGAAATCCCACCAGCACCACTGACCGAAGGTTTTATTGTGGACTCTACCGGCGCTTTGGCATTTGAAGCAACCCCAAAACGCTTAGGTGTAATTGGCGCCGGAGTGATTGGGCTCGAGCTTGGTAGTGTATGGAATTACCTGGGTTCTGAGGTTGTTATTTTAGAAGCTCAGGATCGTTTTTTGCCGATGGCTGACCAGCGTATGGCAAAAGAAGCGAACAAGCTTATGAGCCGCCAGGGTTTAGATATTCGGCTGGGTGCTCGGGTGATGGGTACCGAAGTTAAGGGCGGCGAAGTTGTGGTCAGTTACCAAGATGCCGCTGGTGACCAAGAATTAGTGGTTGATAAGCTGATTGTGGCAGTTGGCCGTAGCCCATCCACCGACGGGTTAGTAGCGCCGGATACGGGTGTTACTCTAGATGAGCGTGGCAGTATTTCTGTAAATGACTTTTGTGAGACCGATGCGCCAGGCGTCTATGCCGTTGGTGACATTGTTCGTGGGCCGATGCTGGCACACAAAGGCTCTGAAGAAGGAATTATGGTCGCAGAGCGTATCTGCGGGCATAAAGCACAAGTTAATTTTGACTGTATCCCCTCGGTGATTTACACCCATCCTGAATTGGCTTGGGTAGGTAAAACTGAAGAGGAAGTAAAGGCTACGGGAGAACCTTATAAAGTAGGTCAGTTTCCCTTTGCCGCTATTGGGCGAGCGCTTGCCGCGGGTACACCTGATGGGTTTGTCCGAGTGATTGCAGACGAAGCAACGGATCGCATTTTAGGTGTCCATATTATTGGCCCTCAGGCATCTGAACTGATTGCCCAGGCTGTGATTGCTTTGGAGTTTGGTTCAAGTTCAGAGGATCTGGCCTTAACCGTGTTTGCTCATCCATCGTATTCCGAAGCGATTCACGAGGCGGCTTTGGCGGTTGATGGTCAGGCGATTCATATGGCAAATAAGCGTAAAAAGAAAAAATAAGTCCCTGGCGGACGCATATTAAATTTGATAGTTATTTAGGGATAAGGGAAAACACTTATGAATTTACATGAATATCAGGCAAAGCAGCTGTTCACCAAATACGGGCTGCCTACTTCTAACGGCGTGGTAGCAACCACCGTTGAGGAAGCTATTGCCGCTGCGGACAAAGTTGCCGGAGATCGTTGGGTTGTAAAAGTACAGGTTCATGCTGGTGGCCGCGGAAAAGCCGGCGGTGTAAAACTGGTTGATACCAAAGAAGAGATCGGCGAGTTTGCCAAGCAGTGGCTAGGTAAAAACCTAGTGACGTATCAAACCGATGCTGGTGGACAGCCGGTGAATAAAATTCTAATTGAAGAATGCACAGATATCGCTCAAGAGCTGTATTTGGGTGCGGTGATCGATCGCTCCAGCCGTCGTGTTGTATTTATGGCGTCCACTGAAGGCGGCGTAGAAATTGAAACCGTTGCTGAAAATACCCCGGATAAAATCTTGCGAGCAACGATTGACCCATTGGTTGGCCCTCAGCCTTACCAAGGGCGCGATCTTGCGTTTCAGCTTGGGCTGAATATGCCTCAGGTCAAACAGTTCACTCAGCTGTTTATGGGGCTTGCTAAGCTGTTTGTCGAGTGTGACCTTGCGTTGCTAGAAATTAATCCTTTGGTGATCACTAGCGAAGGCAACCTTCATTGTTTGGATGGCAAAATTAATATCGATAGTAACGCGATCTACCGTCAGCCTGAATTGAAGGCGATGGAAGATGTTACTCAAGAAGATGCCCGCGAATTAGAAGCCGCTAAATGGGACCTAAACTACGTACCGCTCGATGGCAACATCGGCTGTATGGTCAATGGTGCCGGTCTTGCTATGGGAACGATGGATATCATCAAGATTCACGGTGGTAACCCTGCTAATTTCCTCGATGTTGGAGGCGGCGCGACAAAAGAAAAAGTAACTGAAGCATTCAAGCTGATTCTTTCTGATGAAAATGTGGAGGCGGTACTGGTGAACATCTTTGGTGGCATCGTACGATGTGACCTCATTGCCGAAGGTATTATCGGCGCAGTGAATGAGGTTGGTGTAAGCGTACCGGTGGTGGTTCGATTAGAAGGCAATCGGTGTGCTGAAGGCTCCGCACTATTACTTGAAAGCGGATTAAATATTCTAGCAGCAGACAGCCTAACGGATGCAGCAGAAAAGGTTGTACACGCAGCTGGAGGCAAAATATGAGCATATTGATCGATGAAAATACAAAGGTTATCTGTCAGGGCTTTACCGGCTCACAGGGCACGCAACACTCTGAGCAAGCGATTGCTTATGGCACTCAAATGGTGGGTGGTGTAACGCCTGGTAAAGGTGGGCAAACGCACCTGGATTTACCAGTATTCAATACGGTTCGCGAAGCCGTGGATGAAACCGGTGCAGACGCAACCGTAATTTACGTACCAGCACCGTTTTGTAAGGACTCGGTATTGGAAGCCGCGAACTCTGGAGTTTCACTCATTGTTTGTATTACTGAAGGCATCCCAACACTGGACATGCTTGAAATCAAAGTAGCTTGTGATTCTTTGGGTGTACGTCTTGTTGGACCGAATTGCCCCGGAGTGATTACTCCAGGGAAATGCAAAATCGGCATTATGCCTGGCGATATTCACTTGCCAGGAAAAGTCGGAATTGTTTCGCGTTCAGGCACGTTGACGTATGAAGCGGTTAAGCAAACGACCGACCTTGGTTTTGGTCAAAGTAGTTGCGTTGGAATCGGTGGTGATCCGATCCCAGGAAGTAACTTCATTGATATTCTTGAGCTGTTTGAAAAAGATCCTCAGACTGAAGCTATCGTCATGGTGGGTGAAATCGGTGGATCTGCTGAAGAAGAAGCGGCTGAATTCATTAAGTCTAATGTGACTAAGCCAGTTGTCTCGTATATTGCTGGTGTAACAGCGCCTGAAGGTAAGCGTATGGGCCATGCCGGCGCAATCATTGCTGGTGGCAAGGGTACCGCGGCAGAGAAGTTTGCGGCGCTTGAAGCGGCAGGTGTTACGACAGTGCGTAGTCTTGCCGAGATCGGAAACGCTATCGCTAAAGTTACCGGTTGGTAAGCTAAGAATCTAAACGGAAGCTTTTTGTTTGAAATCAATAGAGCGGCTTAATGGTCGCTTTATTGATTTTTAGGAAGGTGAAAACTTAGATGTTATGGGAGCTGCATTGCCAGCTAAAGGCATGCTTTCGTACGTAAATGAGTTGAACGGGGCGTACTCGTAAATCACACTATGGTTGCTATGCAGCAATAAGTCTGGTATAAATCGCCCCCACTTTTGTCGGGCCGCTCGCAACCGTATCTGGTTATGCGTAAATATACTGTCCGGTAGGTAATTTATATATCCTTTGAGGTTGTTTCGATCATGTCCAGAGTTTGTCAGGTCACGGGGAAAAAGCCTGTCACCGGTAATAATGTGTCACACGCACACAATAAAACCCGTCGACGCTTTTCGCCGAATTTACATTATCATCGATTCTGGGTTGAGTCGGAAAATCGCTATGTCAGACTACGTGTCTCCTCAAAAGGAATGCGGATTATTGATAAGCTAGGAATCGACGACGTGCTTAAGCAAGTACGTGGCCGTGGCATAAAAGTTTAGATTCGGGAGTAGGACTGATGAGAGATAAAATTAAGTTGGTATCAAGTGCCGGAACAGGCCACTTCTACACTACAACTAAAAACAAGCGCACTATGTCAGAGAAATTTGAGATCAAAAAATTTGATCCAGTGGTTCGTAAGCACGTTATGTATAAAGAACACAAAATCAAATAGTCATATTTGATGTTACCTTCTTAGAGCCCGGCATTAGGCTCTAAGAAGCGTTCCCCTCTAGGTTTCTATCCTCACGCCGCATCCGTCGGCCCCATGCTGAACCAATCAACACGCACGTAGTCCATTGTGTTGTTCCTATTGTTAGATACGCAGGCGTACTTACATGTCGAAATCTAAGTCAAGCTCTGGCTGGATGCAGAGACACATCTCCGATCAATATGTGCAGCAAGCTCAGCGCGATGGTTATCGATCACGAGCGAGCTATAAGCTGCTTGAGATCCAAGCTCGCGATCGAATTATCAAACCTGGTATGTCAGTGATTGACCTTGGTTGCGCTCCCGGTGGGTGGTGCCAAGTGTTGACCAATATCGTTGGTGAGAAAGGCCGTATAGTTGGCGTCGACTTATTGCCCATGGACCCGGTAGAAGATATTGAGTTTATTGAAGGTGACTTCACCGAAGACGATGTGCTTGAGCAAATTCTAGCGCTGTTCGAAAACTCACGGGTAGGCCTTGTAGTTTCGGATATGGCCCCCAATATCAGTGGGATCAAAAGTGCAGATACAACGAAGAGTATTTACCTCGCTGAACTAGGGCTAGATCTGTGTAATCAGATACTCGCGCCGAAGGGTTCATTCTTGGTGAAAATTTTTCAAGGCGAGGGTTTTGATCAATTCCTAAAAGAGATGCGGCAGGTGTTCACGAAAGTGTCGACACGTAAACCGAAAGCTTCGCGGCCAAAATCACGAGAAATGTATCTTTTAGGAACGGGCTACAAAGGCGCAAAGTGACGCGACGAGATGATGTCGTTGTAGAATTCGGTTTATACTGAATAAAGCAAGCGTACAGAGTTTGTAAGTAAGTGTCAGGTTGGGTGTAATGCCCGCTACACTTATTTCAAACTTTAAGCAGTATATGATTTCCAGGTTATTTGTAAGCGGTTACGTTGTTGTAGATGCTGAAAAATAATCCAAGTAATTAATCTGGTTGGGAGGATAAATCCCGTGAACGATATGGCAAAAAATTTAGTTCTTTGGCTCGTAATAGCAGCAGTGCTGCTGACTGTATTTAATAACTTCAGCGGCCAATCAAAAGTTGAACGAGTTACCTACTCTGAGTTCGTCGAGCAAGTGCAAGCAGGCGGCATTCAGCATGTTTCGGTGCGAGGTGACGGATACATCATTGTTGGTCAGCGTAAGTCTGGCGAAACCTTTGAAACCGTACGGCCCAACGTTCCTGACTTAGGCTTAATGGATGACCTGTTAAAGCAAGGCGTCATCATTGAAGGGCGCGAGCCTGAGTCTCAAAGTATTTGGACTCAGCTGTTGCTGGCTAGCTTCCCCATTTTAATTATCATTGCTGTGTTTATGTTTTTCATGCGGCAAATGCAAGGCGGCGCCGGTGGCGGCCGCTCTGGCCCAATGAGCTTTGGTAAAAGCAAAGCGAAGCTCTTAAGCGAAGATCAAATCAAAACCACCTTTGCCGATGTGGCGGGTGTTGATGAAGCCAAAGAAGATGTCAAAGAGCTGGTTGATTTCCTTAAAGAGCCTGGCAAGTTTCAGCGCTTAGGCGGGAGGATTCCACGCGGGATCTTAATGGTAGGCCAACCTGGTACCGGTAAAACGCTGTTAGCTCGTGCAATAGCCGGCGAAGCAGAAGTACCTTTCTTTTCTATCTCGGGTTCAGATTTCGTCGAAATGTTTGTCGGTGTTGGTGCTTCTCGCGTACGAGATATGTTCGAGCAAGCCAAAAAACGCTCACCTTGTATTATTTTTATTGATGAAATCGATGCGGTTGGTCGTCATCGCGGTTCTGGAATGGGCGGTGGGCACGATGAGCGCGAGCAAACACTGAACCAATTGTTGGTCGAAATGGATGGTTTCGAAAGCAATGATGGTGTGATTGTCATTGCGGCTACTAACCGCCCTGATGTGCTTGATGCGGCGTTATTGCGCCCAGGTCGTTTCGATCGCCAAGTCGTCGTCGGTTTGCCCGATATTCGCGGCCGTGAACAAATCCTAAAAGTACATATGCGTAAAATCCCAGTGGCTGACGATGTTAACCCTAGCGTTATCGCTCGGGGTACACCAGGCTTCTCGGGTGCAGATTTGGCCAACTTAGCCAATGAAGCGGCACTTTTTGCTGCACGCAAAAGTAAGCGCGCGGTCACGATGGAGCATTTCGAGCTAGCCAAAGACAAAATCATGATGGGCGCTGAGCGCAAAACCATGGTGATGTCTGAAAAGGAAAAGCTCAATACTGCATATCATGAAGCTGGTCACGCCATCGTCGGTAGGCTGATGCCTGAGCATGATCCTGTGTACAAAGTAAGTATTATTCCGCGTGGTAGAGCGCTGGGCATCACCATGTTCTTGCCCGAGGAAGATCGCTACAGCTACAGCAAACGATACATTTTAAGTCAGATTTGTAGCCTGTATGGCGGACGCATAGCCGAAGAGCTGATTTCCGGAGCAGATGGAGTGACTACTGGGGCCTCAAACGATATTCAGCGTGCGTCCGAAATGGCGCGTAATATGGTTACCCGTTGGGGCTTGTCGGATAAACTTGGCCCGTTGCTTTATGGCGAAAATGAAGGCGAGTCATACCCCGGTGTGGCTAGCGGTGGGAAAAACTTTTCCGGCGCTACTGCTGCGTTAATCGACGAAGAAGTTCGATCGGTAATTGATGAGTGTTATCAGCGCGCTGAACAGACGCTTAAAGATAATATTGAAAAGCTTCACGCGATGTCAGATGCGTTAATGAAATACGAGACGATTGACGCAACTCAGATCGACAACATTATGACTGGCAAGCCACCGGGCGACCCCGACGGCTGGGGTAACGATGACACGCCGGATACCCCGGGTGGCGGCGAGTCAGAGCTTTCTGAAGAGCAGAAACTGGAAGCTGGTGATTCATCTGATGGCAAGATTGGCGGCGCTGCTGGCGAACACTGATTATTAGTTATGAATTCGCGCCCGGCAATGAGTCATTGCCGGGCGTTTTTGTTTGTGCCCTACGTGAATTAAACGGCTTAGCGTCTAGTTCATTTTTGTCTAAATGAAATCGATATTGAAGGCTGAATTGAATGTATGCGCTCAATTGATTGCGCCGGAAAGAAGCTTAAATTAAATACACCCCAAATAATGGCGGTGTTAAATTTGACGCCTGATTCTTTCTCAGATGGCGGCCAATTTATCCGTGATGACGGCAGTGTCAGGATTGATCATGCTTTGGCCTCCGCTGAAACGATGGTATCCAATGGCGCCGCAATCATTGATATTGGCGGCGAATCAACCCGTCCTGGCGCACCGGCCGTGTCCAGCCAGCAGCAACTCGAGCGAGTCGCAACCGTAGTCGAAAAACTATCGAGCCGAATCGATACCGTTATTTCTGTAGACACCAGCTCTCCAGAGCTGATGGTTGAATCAGCTCGACTTGGCGCTGGGTTGATTAACGATATACGCTCATTGACCCGTCCCGGAGCTCTCGCGGCCGTGGCAACTACCGATATGGCTGTTTGCATGATGCATATGCAGGGCCAGCCAATCAATATGCAGGATAAGCCTGAATATGGTGATATCGTTGCCGAAGTGTGTGGTTTTTTTCAGCAACGTGTACTAGATTTTACCGATGCAGGCATTGGTAAAAATAAAATTCTCCTTGATCCTGGTTTTGGTTTCGGAAAAACCTTACAGCACTATGTTGAACTACTTAAAAATTTCGAATCGTTCGTTGCCCTTGGGCTGCCCGTTTTGGTTGGCGTATCCCGTAAAGCAATGATTGGCCAGTTAACCGGCCGATCCGTTGATCAGCGCGCATACGGCAGCGTAGCAGCCGCGATGATTGCAATTCAAGCTGGGGCGAATATTGTGCGAGTGCATGATGTTGCGGCCACTAGCGATATGATAAAAATCCATTTAGCGATGGTTGGAGAATAAAAGTGACTAAAAAATATTTTGGTACAGACGGAATCCGCGGTGAAGTCGGAACGGGTTCAATCACGCCAGAATTTATGCTAAAGCTCGGTTGGGCTGCAGGGAAGGTGTTTTGTTGCGGAGACAGCAGCAAAGTATTGATTGGTAAAGATACGCGTATTTCCGGCTACATGTTTGAGTCGGCGTTAGAGGCGAGGCTTTCATCTGCAGGCGTTGATGTGTGTTTGTTGGGGCCAATGCCAACTCCGGGTATAGCCTATTTAACCCGCACCTTTCACGCACAAGCTGGCATTGTGATCAGCGCATCGCACAATGCGTTTCAGGATAACGGCATCAAATTTTTCTCTGGTCGTGGCGAAAAGCTTGATGACGAAACCGAACATCGGATAGAAGAGCAGATGGAGCGCGCGGAAGAAGGAATGTCGGTGGTTAGTTCGATAGATCTTGGTAAGGCGTACAGAATCACTGATGCCGCCGGTCGTTACATCGAATTTTGTAAAAGTACTATTCCTTCAATAGATTTTTCAGGTCTGACCGTGGTGTTGGATTGCGCTAATGGCGCAACCTACCACATTGCGCCGAATGTGTTTACTGAGCTTGGTGCAAAGGTGGTAAGCCTCGGAGTATCGCCAGACGGGTTGAATATTAACCGCGATGCGGGCTCTACGAATCCAGAAAAACTCGCCGAAAAGGTGCTTGAAGTTGGCGCTGATTTGGGAATTGCATTTGACGGTGATGGTGACCGTGTCGTTATGGTCGACCATACCGGCAGAGTGGTTGACGGTGATGAATTGCTATACGTAATTGCAGCCGATCAAAAGCGTAATGGTCGATTCGAAGGGGGTGTTGTGGGTACGTTAATGTCGAATTTGGGCTTGGAGCAAGCATTAGGTCGGTTGAAAATACCTTTTTGCCGAGCCAATGTCGGCGATCGTTATGTGATGGCAGAGCTTGCCGGTCGTGGCTGGCAGCTTGGCGGCGAATCATCCGGTCATATCATTTGCTTGAACTCAACGACGACGGGCGATGGCATTGTGTCTGCGTTACAGGTTGTCTCCGCAATGATATTGGGCGGAAAAACGTTAGCTGAACTAACCAGTGATATTCAAAAACTACCTCAGTTGATGATCAATGTGAAGATAGGTACTGATGTAAACGCCCGTGAGCTGTGTGGCTCTGAGCTACTAACGTCTGAAATAGCACGAATAGACAAAGAATTTAACGGTAAAGGGCGCGTGTTATTGCGGCCATCGGGCACTGAGCCGTTGATCCGCGTAATGGTCGAAGGCGAAGATAGCAAGTTAGTGACGGAGTACGCCGAAGAGCTCGCCGGAATCGTGCGCACAGCAATCTCCTGAAAACTTAACTTGTAACCTGAAAATAGGTCGTATACCATTTGCGCCCATTTTCAATGATTGGGGTTATGAATGGTCAGGCCGCTTATTGCTGGAAACTGGAAGATGAACGGCTCACGGGCCTTTGCAGAAGAGCTAGTGACGGGGTTGGTGAAACATTCGGCCAGTATCGCGCAGGCAGATGTTGTAATATGCCCGCCGTCGATATACCTGCAGCAGGTGCAGCAACTCCTATCGGGTAGTAACGACGGTAGCATCCGAATAGGTGCTCAAAACGTTGGAACGAAGGATGAGGGAGCCTTTACAGGCGAACTATCCACTCGTATGTTGGCGGAATTTCATTGCTCATACGTGATCGTTGGTCATTCTGAGCGCAGAGCATTGTTCCTCGAATCAAACGAGGAAGTGGCTGAGAAGTTTCAGGCAGCGCAACGTGGCGGATTAATTCCGATACTGTGTATAGGTGAAAGCCTTGAGCAGCGCGAAGCGAACGATACATTTAGTGTGCTTGAGGCTCAGTTAGAGCCACTGCTTCGGCTGCCAATTAATGTATGGGAAAAGGCTGTTATCGCTTACGAGCCAGTTTGGGCGATAGGCACAGGGAAAACAGCATCAAGTGCGATGGCACAAGAAACACATCAGTTTATTCGTCAATTTTTAGCTCAGCAAAACGAGCAAGTG
>JAESUM010000093.1 GCA_016763075.1 Pseudomonadales bacterium | reverse complement strand
TTGTTTGAGCGCCATCTTGCGTTGAGCCTGCCGTATTACACACTGGATGGGGAGAACCCTGAACCCATGTCTTTTTCTTTGCGGGCTTTCAGCGAGTACCTAAAAAATGTTCTGTTTATTATCGCTAACAGTTAACTATACGGAACGAGATATTAAGGTGCTAGACAGAATCTGTCTAGCACCTTAATATTATTCTATGCCTAAAAACGAACAAGCCATTAAAAATCCGAAAGAAAATGCTAGCCATTCCACTAATTCCGGCTGGCAGTCGTACTTAACAGCCATGCTAGGTAGAAATGTACCTGAAGCCTCTCGCCAATGGTATGTACGTCAGTTAAAAGCTTTTATTTCACATTTGAAAATAGAGGGTACTTCTTTAGCTGCCGTTCATGGCGATGAGGTGAAGAGCTACCTGCGCTTGCGTGGTGCAGATTCGTCGTTAGAGGGTTGGCAGTTCATCCAATGTGTGGAGGCGCTGGAGATCTATTTCGCGGATGTTTTACAACCTGCCTGGTTAAATGACATTGACTGGGCTTACTTTAAGGCATCTTCTAAAGCGCTTGATATCGACCATCCGACCATTGCTAGGGCCAGTATTCACGGACAATTACGCAACAATTCTCGCGTAGCGCCACTCGGTGCTGAATATGCGCCATCCATTCAAGCGTTAGTTAACGCAATCCGCTTGCGTCATTTTTCCATTCGCACCGAGCAAACCTATGTCCATTGGGTCGAGCGTTTGTTTCGTTCTACAAAGAATAAGCCAGTTGATCACATGGGTGCGGCAGAAGTAGAAAATTTTCTGTCGGACTTGGCGCTTCGCCGTAATGTTAGCCCCAGCACGCAAAGTCTTGCTTTAACGTCCATTGCATTTTTCTTTCGGGAGGTGTTGCAGCGGCCGCTTGAAGGTATGGAGTTTGCCCGAGCGAAACGTTCGCGACGTTTGCCTGTTGTGTTGTCGCCCCTCGAAATGAAGGCTTTGCTCGATAATATGTCGGGGGTTTATCTCTTAATGGCGGGGCTGATGTATGGCAGCGGTATGCGGTTGATGGAGTGCATACGCTTGCGGGTTAAAGATGTGGATTTTCATTATTCACAGTTGACGGTGCGCGATGGCAAGGGTAAGAAAGACCGCGTTGTGCCTTTACCACAGCG
Source organism: Pseudomonadales bacterium (assembly GCA_016763075.1). Taxonomy (GTDB): domain Bacteria; phylum Pseudomonadota; class Gammaproteobacteria; order Pseudomonadales; family JAHRWD01; genus JAHRWD01. Next base: position 60,257 of record JAESUM010000093.1, on the reverse strand, counting down.
TTATAGTAAAGTTTTGCACGCGCATTTAGTGGGTGTTAAGGCTTTGCATGATAGTGATTTGAAGGATGAGTCCCTTGGCGAGGGGCGGGGGGAGGTATTTCTACCCCATGCGCTGGACAAAAAATATCCTAATGCTGCGAAGGAGTGGGCTTGGCAGTATGTTTTCCCTTCGTCACGGCTTTCTCGTGACCCGCGCAGCGGGGTGACACGACGCCATCATTTACATGAAAACTCCTTGCAAAAAGCCATCAAAAAAGGGGCGACTCTTGCGGCTATTCCCAAGCAGGTGAATAGCCACGCGCTGCGCCATTCCTTTGCGACGCATTTGTTAGAGACGGGTACGGATATCCGTACGGTGCAGGAGTTACTGGGTCATGCCGATGTGTCGACGACGATGATTTACACCCATGTGTTGAACCGGCCGGGTATGCCGCCAGTGCAAAGCCCTGCAGATAGGCTTTAGGTTTTTCGGCCTTGGCCAGCATAGCCTTTGCCACCCCAGAATCATTCTGCCGCCCCAGTTGCGTAATAATATAATCTCCAGCCTGTAGCAGCTTTTCAAGATCAATGCGGTGCTCTATCCCCATGCCACTGAGCTATTGATAACCGCGACACCCATTTCTAATGCCGCGTAAATATTAGCCAGTGCTTGTCCGTAAGTGTTATGGCAATGCACAGCGACTTGTTCGATGGGAATAGCGCTAGCGACGGCATCGATAATCGCTTTGGTTTGCCCCGGTGTGGCAACGCCAGTGGAGTCGCCGAGGGAGACTTCATAGCAGCCCATGTCGAGCAGGGCTTTCGATTTGTGGTCGCCCTCTCTCGTATAATTACTTCGTCTGCATTCTATGCTTCGGCCGCGTTCTCGGTTGAGTTAACACGGGATGCTGCTTTTAAGGTATGTCTTACGGCTCGCTCCCGGCATTTGTTTAGAAGCCTATTAACCGTAGTAAAGAACTCATCCACAAATCAGGTTCGATTCTTTCGATCCAACACCCGGCCACACCACAAAAATCATACCCACAACCCTTACACTGCAACGCTGTAGCAAGCTAAGCTAAACGTTATCAGGTTATTCTCCCGCTATTTTCGTTTCCGTCATGTCTTCAATCTTCTCCATTTGCCTCATTTTTTACCTTTTTTTCAACCGTCACCAAACCAAAATCGGCAAGTACACTAAACAGTGTGGGCACGACTAGCAGGATTAAAACGGTGGCTGCCAGCAATCCAAATACAATACTGGTGGCGAGGGGTATGAGTATTTGTGCTTGTAGGCTTTTCTCTGCCAGTAGCGGCAGTAATCCAACGATGGTGGTAAGTGAGGTAAGCAAGATGGCGCGGAAGCGTTCGCGGCTGGCTATTTTTGCAGACTCTACAATGCTGATGCCTTGCGCGGCGTGAAACTTTAAAAACTGCACAATGAGTATTGAGTTGTTTACCACAATGCCTGCCAGCGATACCGCCCCCATCATGCTGGGCATCGACAGCTCTAAGCCCATAATGATGTGGCCCCATATGACGCCAATAAGCGATAGCGGAATGGCCACCATCACGACCAATGGCTCTATGTAGCTACGAAACTGAAAGCTTAGCAGTATAAAGATGGCCACTAGCCCAAATAAGAAACCCCGCGCCATGGATGCGCCGGTTTTGCCGGATTCAGAAATCTGCCCTTCTAAGGTCACTTGTATACCTGGGTATTGTTCTAACAAACCTGGTAGGAATTGGTGCTGGGTGTCGGTGATCACTTGCTGTGCGTTTGCGCGAGCTGCATCGACATCGCCATTGATGGTGACGGTACGCTGGCTGTTGATACGGTGGATTCTGGCGTAGCCTCGGGCTTCTTCAAAACGCACCAATGTTGCAAGCGGAATTTGCACGCCGGTGGCGGTGACAACGCGAAACTCGCGCAGGTCATCGAGGCTGTTTTTATCCGATGCATCAAAGCTGATGTCGATCTCTACGGATTCGCGGCCCATTTGCACTTCATCTACGGTTGAGCCAAAAAAGCCGGTGCGTAGTTGGCCAGCAATGATGGTGGCATCCACCCCAAGAGCCAAGCTGCCGGGGCGTAGTTTGATGCGTACTTCTGGTTTACCGGGGCGTAAGTCGTCGGAGATATCCAATACTCCACTGTATTGGCGCAACCAGTGTTGTAGCTCGACCGATGCTTGTTTGAGCTGGTTAAGGTCTGGCCCGCTAAGACGAATATCAATGGCTTTACCGGCAGGCCCGAGTGCGGGCTCTTTAAAGGTGAGGCTTATTAAGTCTGGTAGAGTGCCCACTTGGTCGCGCCATAATTGGGTGATATCGCCTAAGCGGCCTACTCGTTCTTCGGCGGTTAGTAAGTCGACCGATACTGTAGCTACATGGGGGCCGGTTTCGTTGGCATCTCTATTTTGGTTAAAACTCACGGTGGTGTGTTGCACCAAGCTTTGTTGATTGGGTTGCTGCGGACTTAGTTCTTGGTTTACCTTTTCAAGTGCAGCTGTAAGGATATTTACCACTTGCTCGGTACGCCAAAGCGGTGTGCCTTGGGGCAATAAAATACGTGCTTGAATGGTGTCGCCTTCGATATCTGGAAACGCACGAAACTTTAAGTGGCCACCTGCCAGCATGCCTACGGAGCTAAAAAACGCCGCCAGCACTAGCCCCAAAAATAGGTAACGCCACTCAATGGCCAGATCGATGGCGCGGCCTAATACGCGGTCGCGCAGCCATTCTATGAATGTATCAAAGCGCTGCTTAAACGCACCTTTACGCGCACCAGCACCTTTGTTCATTGAAGATTTAAGGTGATGCGGCAGAATAAAAAATGCCTCAATTAAGCTTACCGCCAGCACCATAATCAATACTATCGGAATAAATTTTAATACTTTACCCATGTCGCCGCTAAGAAATGCCAAGGGCGTAAATACAGCAACGGTGGTTAAAAATGACGACACTACACCGGGCATGACTTGCAATGTGCCTTCTACCGCTGCGGTAAGTGCGTTGCCGGTTTTTGCATAATGCGCGGCGATGTTTTCTGCGATGACTATGGCATCGTCCATTAGTAAACCTACCGCGATTAGCAGCGCCACCATGCTGAGCATGTTAATACTGACGCCGGTAATTGACATCACCCAAAGGCCTCCCAGAAAAGAAGCCGGCAGGCCAACGGCTATCCAAAGCGCGAACCTAAAACGAAAGAATAACCACATCATTAAAAAGACTAAAACCAAACCTTGTGCGCCGTTGGCCAACAGCATTTGTAACCGGTCACGAACGATCGACGAGATGTCTCGAGTCAGGGTAAAGGTCACCCCCGGCGGGGCTATTTGGCGCTGCCTTTCTATAAAAGCTTGAACCGCATCCACCACGATGAGCGTATCTTCTGCTTTGGTTTTGGTGACTTGCAACAGTGCCGCGCGCTGGCCGTCAAAAATGGTTTTGGCTTCGTCGAGTTCAAACCGATCAAACACCTCAGCAACATCGCCAAGGCGTACTTCTGCACCGCTATCATGAGAGGCAATCACCACCAAACGTTTTAGCTCGTCGATGGTACGGCGTTGGTCGGTAAAGCGGATCAGAATGTCTTGGTCTTTGGTTTCGATATTACCTAAAGGCAGGTCAATGCTTTGCCGACCAATGGCTCCGGCCAACTCAGAAATACTGAGGTTATATTGGCGTAACCGTTGGGCAGAAACCCTGATCTGTAATTGATGCTGAGAAAACCCCTGCACCTGAACTTGCGAGACTTCTGGCTGGCGTTGCAACTTACTTTTTATTTGTTCGGCATAGGCTTTTAGGTCGGTTACCGACATTGGCCCAGTAATGGCAATGGTCACCACTTGGTCTGTGCGGTTACGCTGGCGAATAACGGGCTGTTCTACTTGGGCTGGAAAATCATTAATCGCTTCAACTTCGGTTTTCACATCGTCCATAAATCGGCTGAAATCGCCACCACCGGCCATTTTAGCAACCACTACGCCGCGGCTTTCAAGTGCTTGGCAGCGTACCTCTTGCATGGAATCTACCGTGTCCATGGCATCTTCTATGCGCTGGCAAATGGCCAGTTCTACGTCTTCTGCACTGGCACCGGGGTACGGCACAATCACTTCTACTTCTTGTGCCGAAAAGTCCGGAAAGGTTTCTCTTTGCAAGGTGGGTAGTGCGCTAAGGCCAACCATAATTAGCAACAGCAGCAGCAGGTTTGCTGCGGTTGGATGCGCTGTAAAAAACCGAATCATAACTCGGCCTGCTGATTACCAGTGGCCGCTGAAATAAGGCGCCTAAGCGTAACAGTATCGTTAATGGGTTTTAACAACATGCCTTCGATGGCGGGCACCACATCTGAAACTATAATTTTTTGCCCCGCCGAAACACCCGATTCAATCACCATATATTGGCCGCTACGAGCACCTGTTTTTACCGGTAATTTTTTCAGCCTATTTTGCGCATCCACCACATATAAATATTCCCCGTGCAGTGCCGAGGGCGGAATCACCAAACTACCCAGGCGTTGTTCGCCGGTTAGGGTTACGGTTACAAAAGTGCCCTTTACCAACGGTGGCCGAACACCCGGCCGAACATCTTTGTACGGGTCATCTATTTCAACAATGAGCCCGACGGTACGGGTTGTTGGATCCATCCGGTCGCTCACTCTTGCTACCCGAGCTGGCCATGTAAGTTGGTTCCCAGCAAACACAAACGACACTTTGGCACTGACCCCTAGGGCTTCGCCAATTTTTATTGGTTCAGTGCCTGCCAAGCTAAGTATTTTTTTAGAGTGCACTAAATTAGCCACGCTCTGCGGCTGTAGCTGAACGGTGACTTCTGCCATGTTTATGCTGTCCACCGATACCAATGCTTCGCCTTGGCGCACGTATTGGTGCAGCTCTATTCGTGTTTCTGCTACGCGCCCGGCAAAGGGCATTCTCATGACGGTTCGCTCAAGATCAAGCTGAGTGTCGGCCAACTGCGCAGCTAAACGCTTGAGCTCTGCTTGCATGCGTGTGCGTTCGGCGGGCAGTAAATCCAGCGCATTATTGAGTGACTGAACGCTTTGGGTTTGGGCAAGTACCGAGCGCTGCTCTTTTTCAAAACTTGAATGGGTCACTACCCCGCTGGCTAATAGTTTTTCTTTTCTGGCTAATTCAGCCTGGGTTATTTTTAGGTTTTTTTGTTCAATTTTTAGCGAAGCATGGCTGTTTTTTTCGCGTACGCCTATTTCTGCTATTTGGGCTTTTAGTGACTCAATGGCGGTTTCTGCTTGCGCTACTTTTAGCTGGTAGTCGCGCGGGTCAATACGTAATAACAACTCACCGGCTTGAATAATTTCACCACGATGAAGCTTGCCGGACAGCTCTACAATGGTGCCGCTGACTTCTGCAACGCCACTCCAAATTTGGCTTGGTGTAATGGTGCCGGTGCCAATATACGTTGGCAGCTCATCCACGCTTGGTATTTCAATAACCCGCACGGCTCTAACTTGTTCGGCCAACGATTGCTTGACTGGCTGGGCTTTATTTTGAACCAAAACAACCCATATCAAAATGCCGAACGCCAGCGCGGGGAAGAATAGCCAGCTACGCCATTGGTTGGTTTTGGTCTGTTTTTGGGGACGATCCATTAGGAATTCTCTTAAATGACTTCAATTTAAAAACCACCTTACAAAACTATGTACCATTAGGTAAGGCTTGATTTGTAACCGTTTGTAACAAAGCGGCACCGCTGACCTACTAGCTTACGAAACCGCCATAATCATTTCGTGCTTGGCGTACAATGAATCATTTTTATTAGGACTAACCTGTTGAATTCGCCCGAACAACCTGCAACCAAAGCCTACGATAGCTCGACATTTGCATCACTCAAAATTGCCGATTACCGCTATCTTTGGATAGGCATGGTGGCTTCGGCATTCGCCATGAATATGCAGATGATTGCCCAGGGTTGGCTGGTCTACGAAATGACCGGCTCAGCGCTCAACCTGTCTTACGTCACCTTAGCTTTTATGCTGCCTCAAGTGGTACTTTCACCCATTGGCGGTGTACTTGCAGACCGTATTAAAAAGAAACCCATCATCGGTTGGGCGCCCTTTGCCAACGGAGTTGCAACGCTCATAATGACGTACGTCATTATGAGCGGTCAGGTCACCTTTGAATTTTTCCTTCTGATTGCAGTATTTAATGGCTCGATTATGGCGTTGTCGGTTCCTGCCCGCACGGCGTTGATCCCAGAAATTGTAAACGAACAATTGATCTTTAACGCGATGGCATTTAACACCGCTTCGTGGAACCTTTCTCGTATTGTTGGGCCTTCGCTGGCTGGCTTTATGATTGCGGTATTTGCATCCGGCGATACCAGCTCAACCTTTGGTGTGGGTATGGTTTATGTGCTGTTATCCATTCTTTATTTTGTATCTTCAGTCACGGTGTTACTGATTAAGTCTGATGGCGCGCCGTCCAAAACCGCTCACAGCACACCGATCGACGACCTTATTGAAGGCCTTCAATATTGCTTACGTTCGCCGGTGGTTGGCGGGCTTATTTTGTTGTCTATTTACCCCTTTTTATTCGGCCTCTCTATTAATACTTTTTTACCGGCATTCAACACCGATGTACTGCAAGGCGGGGCCGATGATTTAGGTTTTCTAATGACTGCCATGGGCGTCGGTGCAATCCTTGGCTCTTTGCTGTTAGCCAAGTTTGCTAGCGCACCGCATAAGGGCTACTGGGTAATTGGCTCTAGCGCATTGTGGGGCTTAACGCTGATGCTCTTTGGGGCGACCGACAACTATATCTTGATTGTGATTTTTATTGCGCTGATCGGGTTTTTATCAGCGGTGAATATGTCGATGAACCGAAGCCTAATGCAGCTGCAGGTAGAGCCCCGTATGCGCGGCCGCATCATGAGTATTGATATGATGGCCCACGGCCTGATGCCCCTGGGTATTTTACCCATTGGCTACATTGCCGAGCACTACAATGTATCGGCTGCGCTGGCCACCAGCGGCGGTATTTTGCTGGCCATGACCCTGATATCCGCTATTTTCATGCCGGCAATACGAGCCATTGATTCAGGTTTCCCAAATGAGGACAGCCAGTAGACACTGATTAATCGCAATACAAAGCACTGCTCAGCGGTGCTTTGGTGACGAGTGTCTTGGCGAGTATTGCTTCGCTGCCCCCAACACCTGTGCATTTATTTTCAAGGAGAAAATATGTTACCCAGCATTTACATTCCCCACGGCGGCGGGCCATGTTTTTTTATGGATTGGAACATGGGGCCAGCGGATACTTGGCACAAAATGGCGCAATGGCTCGGTGAACTTGGCGCTACATTGCCCAACAAACCCACTGCTATTTTAGTGATTTCAGCACACTGGGAAGAGTCTGTGGTCAGTGTTGGCAGCCATGCAAATCCGCCTTTAATTTACGATTACTTCGGCTTTCCCGAGCATACCTATCAAATCACCTACCCTGCCCCTGGCGCACCGCACATTGCACAACAAGTGCAGCAATTGTTGGAGCAAGCCGGTATTGCCTGCAAACAAGACAGCGTACGCGGGTTGGACCATGGCGTATTTATTCCCTTCAAACTGATCTACCCAGATGCAGATATTCCGGTGCTCCAACTGTCGCTGAATTCCAGCCTTGACCCACGCGCGCATATCTCACTGGGAGAAGCGCTGGCACCACTACGTGAGCAAGATGTGCTAATCATTGGCAGCGGCATGAGCTTTCATAATATGGGGTTACTGCAAACCGGCCACTGCGATGGTCATTCGGACCAGTTTGATCAATGGCTCAGCAAAACCTGCCAGCTTCCAGCGGATCAAAGAGACGCTCAACTCATGCAATGGGCAGGGGCACCCTCAGCGCTACAAGCCCACCCCCGAGAAGAACATTTGCTGCCATTGATGGTGGCGGCAGGTGCCGCTAAAGGCGGCGCAAACATGATTTTTAGCGACCGTGTAATGGGTGCTGTCGTGTCGGCTTATCAGTTTGATTAACCCATGACCTTTTAGCTGCGCTTGCCCCTAAATCAATGGTCAAACCGGCAACTAGCATGCGCTTTTTCAATCCATTCAGGTTGATTAACACAATTTTTTGAATTGCGGTTTTTAACTCCATTTGAGTGGCGTGCAGTTGTGCTGCGCCGCTAACTTCTATCCCTGAATCCTTCTGCTCATTTATGCTGATAAGACCATGAAGCCTTTATAAATAGCGCTGCAGGGTTTACAGTTATTGGTTGTGGATGTTCTCGTATCGGTCATCGTTGTAGTACGAATAGCTAATTCAGAGTAACTAAAAACGCATTACTATTTTCAGCCGAGCGTGGCGCGCATGAAGTTTATTCAGGCACTGGCTGAAAACACTAAACCATCCCCATTTGGCCCTGTGATGCTGCGTCAGCGCAACCGGGCAGCATAATAATCAATAACTTATAAGGAAATTAACGATGAGCAAATCATTAGCTTTTGATAAAAGCGGTGTACTGGATAAAATCCTCGAACAAACTGCGTCGATAAAAAACAACATGTACGGTCGAGACCCCTACAGCATTCCACTTGAAGAGATGGATGTTTCCCAAGCGGCGCTTTTTCACACCAACACCATGTGGGGATTTTTTGACCGCCTACGCGACGAAGAGCCTGTGCACTACTGTAAAGAGTCTGAAAACGGCCCTTATTGGTCCGTCACTAAATTCAAAGACATTATGGAAGTCGAAAGCAAGCATGAGATTTTCTCATCTGCTGAGCGTATTTCGGTCATGAAACGTGAAGGCGAACTCAACAATACATCCAGCTTTATTGCCATGGATGAACCTGAGCACGGCAACCAACGCCGTACCGTTCAAGGTGTAGTTGCTCCTACCAACTTGGCGCTACTTGAGCCTATTATTCGCGAACGTGTAGCGGATATTCTAGACTCGCTACCGGTAGGCGAAACCTTCAACTGGGTAGACCTTGTTTCTATCGAGTTAACCACTCAAATGCTGGCAACGTTGTTTGATTTCCCTTTCGACGAACGTCACAAGTTAACCTACTGGTCTGACGTAGCCACCTCTATGCCTGTAGTTGATGGACTGGTTGCTGATGACGCAGAAAAATTTCGCATCCTTAGTGAAGAGTGCTTACCTGCTTTCACAAAATTGTGGAACGAACGTGTAAACGAGCCACCGGGCAATGATCTAATTTCTATGCTGGCTCACGGTGAGTCGACTCGTAACATGCAACCAATGGAGTTTTTGGGCAACTTGCTGCTGCTGATTATTGGCGGCAACGACACCACCCGTAATTCACTTTCTGGTGGCGTATTGGCGCTCAATGAAAACCCAGAGCAGTATCAAAAACTGCGTGATGACGTAAGCTTGATTCCAAAATTCGTGCCTGAAATTATCCGCTGGCAAACACCGCTCACTCATATGGCACGAACTGCGCTTAAAGACACCACGCTTGGTGGCAAGAACATCAAGAAAGGCGACCTACTTGTTATGTGGTATGTATCTGGCAATCGTGATGCAGACTATGTTGACCGCCCTTACGAATTTATCGTTGATCGCGATCGTCCTCGACAGCACCTTTCATTCGGTTTTGGCATTCACCGCTGCATGGGAAACCGACTTGCCGAAATGCAGTTGCGTATCGCATGGGAAGAGATTATGAAACGCTTTAGCAAAGTTGAAGTGGTCGGCGAACCGGTTCGCAGTCACTCTACTTTCATTAAAGGTTTCTCTGATTTACCCGTTCGAGTACACCCTTTATAGCGTTATAAAAGTAACCAGTCAGTAAGCGAGTTAAACACCGTTTTAACGCGCTAACCGGTAACCGGTAACCGGTAACTTAAGATTAAAAGCCGGTGTTGAGTCTATTCAATACCAGCTTTTTTTCACCTGATTTCATGGCTCGCTACGCCAATACCATCACTTCTTTTAATTTCATTTTTTGCCCACAAAAACCACTTACATCCTCCAATTCTAAATTGCATACTTGATACAATAAAATCGTCTAACGGTTTATCCATTAATTCGCAAGATTAGCCATGACTCCTTTATGATCACAGGGGCAATGCCATGGTTTGGGCTATTCTTATTGGGTGCATCCACCCAGATAAAGAATTGAAAAATAATCTACTGTCATTCATTGAGCAATTATAAAACAGCGCCTACTCGGCTAAACAATCACGTAAAAGGAAATTTCTTATGAGTAAATCACCCATCCCCAGCAACTTCATTCCAATCGGCGATGGCCGCGGAAACCCAGTTGCTAACAACATGTATGGCCGAGATCCTTACAGCGTGCCGTTGGATGAAATTGATGTATCTCAGCCAGACCTTTTTTATTCGAATACTCAGTGGGGGTTTTTTGACCGCCTGCGCAAAGAAGACCCGGTTCACTTTTGTAAAGAATCCGACGCTGGGCCTTTTTGGTCGGTCACTAAATACAGGGATATTATGGCGGTTGAAGCCGACCACGAAACGTTTTCATCTGCAGATCGCATTACCCTACTGCAACGCAAAGCCGAACTAGAAAAAACCTCTAGCTTTATTGGAATGGATGAGCCCGCACACGGCGACCAACGCCGTACCGTGCAAGGCGTTGTTGCGCCCACTAACCTGGCCCTTTTAGAACCCATCATCCGCGAACGCGCCGCCGCTATTTTCGACTCACTACCGATTGGCGAAACTTTTAACTGGGTTGACAAAGTATCGATCGAACTGACCACCCAAATGCTTGCGACCTTGTTTGATTTCCCCTTCGAGGAGCGCCACAATTTAACCTATTGGTCGGATGTAGCAACCACCCAACCAGGGCCTGGTGCATTGGTTGAAACCGACGAAGAGCAATTCCGAATTTTGGCAGAGGAGTGTTTACCGGCTTTCACTAAACTGTGGAACGAGCGCGTAAATCAGCCTCCAGGCACTGATTTAATCTCGATGCTGGCGCACGGCGAATCTACTCGTAATATGCAGCCGATGGAATTTTTGGGCAATCTGATTTTGCTGATTGTGGGTGGTAATGATACCACCCGTAATTCATTATCTGGTGGTGTATTGGCATTGAATGAATTCCCGGAGCAATATCAAAAATTGCGCGACAATCTCGACCTCATTCCTAAGCTCGTACCCGAAATTATCCGTTGGCAAACACCGTTAACGCATATGACCCGTACTGCGCTTAAAGACACCACCATCGGTGATAAAAACATCAAAAAAGGTGACTTGGTTGTCATGTGGTATGTCTCCGGAAACCGAGATGAAGATGAAATCGAAAGCCCTTACGAGTTTATTATTGATCGCCCAAAACCTCGCCAGCATCTTTCTTTTGGTTTTGGCATACACCGCTGCATGGGCAACCGCCTAGCAGAAATGCAGCTACGGATTGCATGGGAAGAGATCATGAAACGATTCGATCATGTTGAAGTGGTTGGTGACCCCATACGCAACCATTCACCTATGATTAAAGGGTTTTCTGAGCTTCCTGTTCGGCTTCACGCAAAGTAGTTTAATACGCAATACCTTCAATTTTATGGGTGTCGAGCGGCAACAATGGGTACCGCTCGACACCCGTATTTATTGATTTATTTCAAGCATTTCTTATCCCGTCGCCTCATCACCACTCGCGATTTAAATCAACATCGTAACACTTTCGCTGGGTAAGTAATCACGCTGATTACCTTGTTCGTTATACATACAACGATTCAAACATTATCTCGTTTACCGTGATCCTCTATTTACTTTCGAACACCCCTCCACCACAACAAACTGCCTGTTATCGTATATGTAGGCTCGCCTTAAAAATACTTATAACTTTCGAATCTATAAATGCGTAATTTATTCATTACTCGTTACAAATTCAGTTGTTTTAATCCTGTTTTGCCAAACAATCCGTTCATAACCTTTTAAAAAGTCGAAAATCGACTTACTATTGATGCACTATTGATGTCACTTTTTCTCGGCGGGGGCGTAATATTAGCTATTCAATTTTTAAATACGTTACCGGCAGCAATAAGTTACCGTAATACGATAGTGGATAACCTGGATTTTATTACACAGCGCTCCGGCATTCTCTGAGCCCTACCTTATTTATCCTCTGAAGTTCGTACAAAGTAGAGCAGTTCCGACTAAACCTTTTTTTAACAGGACATTTACTATGAGCAAATCACCGGATTTTGATAAAAACGATGCGGCCGCCACGGGCTTAAGCCAAAGTACTTCTGTACCCAACAGCATGTATGGTCGCGACCCTTACAGCGTACCTTTAGATGAGATTGACGTATCCCAAGCAGATCTTTTTTATTCCAATACCATGTGGGGGTTTTTTGACCGCTTACGTAAGGAAGAGCCTGTTCACTATTGCGCAAGCTCTGAGAACGGCCCTTATTGGTCGGTCACAAAATATAAAGACATCATGACCGTAGAAGCCGACCATGTTACTTATTCTTCGGATAAACGCATCACCGTTCTGGAACGCAAGGGCAAGCTAAACGATACCAGTAGTTTTATTGCTATGGATGAGCCGGAGCACGGCAACCAACGCCGTACCGTGCAGGGCGTTGTTGCGCCGAGTAATTTGGCCGTTCTCGAGCCTATTATCCGTGAACGAGTGGCAGACATACTTGATGCACTTCCAATTGGCGAAACCTTTAACTGGGTAGATAAAGTCTCTATTGAGCTAACCACTCAAATGCTAGCAACGCTGTTTGATTTCCCATTTGATCAGCGTCATAAACTAACCTACTGGTCCGATGTTGCCACCACCCAGCCTGGGCCCGATGGTTTAGTCGAAACCGACGAAGAGCAGTTTGCAGTTCTGTTTGAAGAGTGCCTACCGGCCTTCACAAAACTGTGGAACGAACGGGTAAACGCGCCACCCAGCAGTGACTTAATTTCGATGCTTGCTCACGGCGAATCTACTCGTAACATGCAGCCGATGGAATTTTTGGGTAACTTAATGCTGCTTATTATTGGTGGCAACGACACCACCCGTAACTCGCTTTCTGGCGGTGTATTGGCGCTCAATGAAAACCCCGACGAATATCAAAAACTCCGTGATAATTTAGACCTAATACCTAAAATGGTTCCGGAAATTATTCGCTGGCAAACACCGCTTACGCACATGGCCCGTACCGCCACTAAAGACACCGAGCTTGGCGGCAAGCAGATTAAAAAAGGTGACTTGTTAGTGATGTGGTATGTATCGGGTAACCGTGATGAAGATGAGGTGGACCAACCTTACAGCTTTATCATTGACCGCGAAAAACCCCGCCATCACCTTTCCTTTGGTTTTGGTATTCACCGCTGCATGGGCAACCGGCTTGCGGAAATGCAGATACGAATCGCATGGGAAGAAATTATGAAACGCTTTAGTTTTGTTGAGGTAGTCGGTGAGCCTGTTCGAAGCCATTCGCCTTTTATTAAAGGGTTTTCTGAATTGCCTGTGAAGCTGCACGCACTTTAGGCCGTAATTTAGTCCGCAACATATTTTGATCCTGCATCAGCTCATGCGGTAACTCCGCATGAGCTGATGTTTTCATAAACCCCAACGTCATAAACCCCAACATCCTGCACCCTGTACGCCACTCGCCCCACTGGCTGAACTACTCCGCACTACGCCGCCCCACCCCATTCAACCGCGTTATCCGTCATCATGAGGCTGAATTATCTGAGAGTAGCATTTTGGGTTTGACGCCAGTGCCTTTCTCAGGCCATGGGAGCTTCGTAGTTGCCACATGCTTATATCAAACCCTTCTATCTATATCCTTTATTAAACCCTTCATACCTATTATTATCTCGATCTGCCGGTGTAGTAGGGATTGTTAGATGAAGGATCAGCTGATTGTTCGCACACTGACGCTAAAGCGTATCAACCCTTTGATACTAAACCTTCGAGTCTGATAACAACCTCTAACAGGACCTTGAATTATGAGTAGCTCACCCGTATTTGATAAGAGCGGCGTAACCGCGAAGATCATCGAACAAACTGAAACACTTGCAAACAACATGTATGGCCGCGACCCAATGAGCGTGCCGCTGGATGAAATCGACGTATCTCAACCTGCGTTGTTCCACACCAGCACCATGTGGGGCTTTTTCGACCGTTTACGTAAAGAAGACCCTGTTCATTACTGTAAAGATTCCATCAACGGTCCGTTCTGGTCTGTCACTAAATTCAAAGACATCATGACGGTCGAAGCCGACCACGCGACCTATTCTTCAGACAAACGAATTACTATCTTCAACCAAAGTGAAGCGCTACAAAGCACCACGAGCTTCATCGCAATGGATGAACCTGAGCACGGCAATCAGCGCCGTACTGTTCAAGGCGTAGTTGCACCCACCAACCTAGCATTGATGGAACCTATTATTCGTGAACGAATGGAAGGTATTCTGGATGCACTACCAATTGGCGAAACCTTTAACTGGGTTGAGCGTGTATCGATCGAGTTAACCACACAAATGCTGGCTACTCTTTTCGACTTCCCGTTTGAAGAACGCCATAAACTGACGTACTGGTCCGATGTAGCTACATCACGACCAGGTATCGACGATATCGTTGAGTCCGAAGAAGAGCAGTTCCGTATCTTAAGTGAAGAGTGCTTACCTGCTTTTACCAAACTGTGGAATGAGCGTGTTAACGCGCCACCGAGCAATGATTTGATCTCCATGCTTGCTCACGGCGAAGCGACTCGTAACTTGCAGCCTATGGAATTCCTAGGCAACTTGATGCTGTTGATTGTTGGCGGCAACGATACGACTCGTAACTCACTTTCTGGTGGTGTGCACACACTGAACCAAAACCCAGAAGAGTATCAAAAATTGCGCGACAACCTTGATCTGATCCCTAAAATGGTTCCTGAAATCATTCGTTGGCAGACACCGCTAACTCACATGGCGCGTACAGCACTTAAGGACACTACGCTTGCTGGCAAGCAGATTAAGAAGGGTGAACTGGTTGTAATGTGGTATGTTTCAGGAAACCGCGATGAAGATTCCATCGACAACCCTTATGACTTCATCATTGATCGCGCACGTCCACGCGAGCATCTCTCGTTTGGTTTTGGTATTCACCGTTGCATGGGTAACCGTTTAGCAGAAATGCAGTTGCGTATCGCATGGGAAGAAATCATGAAACGCTTCCGTTTCGTAGAAGTAGTTGGTGAGCCTGTTCGTAGTCACTCGACATTTGTAAATGGCTTTGCTGATCTACCTGTTCAAGTACACCCTTGGTAGGTTTTTAAGCAATACCAATAAAAAAGCCAGGGTTGAAACCCTGGCTTTTTACTAAGAAATCCAGATTTTTAAATACAACAATGAAAACAATGAAAACAATGAAAACAATGAAAAATAATACTGTCACACCAGATAAAAAGCCGTTTTTTTCAATCACCGCTACCGTATGCAATTTAGTGAGTTTACCTGTCGCGATGGCTGCGATAAAACTGCTTAACCCACAGGGCGACTACTACGGTTACAATGGTTTGGCCATCGCCATTATTACACTGCTGTCATTTCTGTGTTTGGGCTTTGTACTGGCTGTAATCGGCATTATAAAAAAAGAACAACCCTCAACATTTCCCATCATGCTTGCGCTGATAAACGGTGCTTTTTTAATTTTAGCTGCTATACGTTTACCTGTTTAAAAGCTATCAAGCCGCGTTTAAATGAAAGTAAAATTCCGCACCCTGGCCTGACTTACTATCAACAGAAATAGTACTTTGGTGAAGCTCTAAAACACGCTTTACAATTGCCAACCCTAAACCCACATGCTGCCCTTCGCGGTGTGCGTTTTCAGCTTGATAAAAGCGATCAAAAATACGCGGCAACTCTTCGGTTTTAATACCGATACCGGTATCTCTGATCGAGACTGAAACCTGGGAATTTTCTTTTTTAACCACCACGTTTATTGCGCCTTCTTCCGGTGTATGACGAATCGCATTTTCAAGCAAGTTTTCTAGCACCCTTTCAATTAAAGCAATATCACCCAATACAAACGGTATGCCTTCTTCCAATGTGACCTCAAGCGAAATTCTTTTATTTTCAAGATCTAAACTGAATTTTTGACAGACATCGTGTACTAGTTCGGTAACCGCAAAGGGTTCGATATGCGCCAGTTGTTCCGTTGCATCTAATGTAGCCAGTTCAAATAACTCGCCAACCAAATCCGTTAAATGCTCGCTTTGGCGTAATGAAATATCAATATAACGCTGTTGCTGTTCCTCAGATAATTCACCTGATTTAATTTTTAACGTCTCTAAATAACCTCGCAGTGAGGCCAATGGTGTCCTTAAATCGTGGGAAACCTGAGCGATTAATTCACGGCGGTTATTATCTTGTTCTGTAATGGCTTGTAGTTGGGCCATAATACGCTGCGCCATTGCATCAAAGGTATCACCTAAACGGTCAATTTCATCATTGCTTTTGGTATCTATATTTTTTTGATGATGCTCGCTCAAAGCATCATCACCTATTTTATTCCTGTAACTCTTATGTTCACTAAAGTCAGAGTTTTTAAACCGCTCCATCATCTGTGTTAAATGGCGCAGGCGCCGCGTTAAAAAATAAAACAGTAGTAAGCCAGCTAGCAACCCAAACATTAAACTACCGGCAACAGCCCAACTACTGAGCCACAATAAATAGCTTTCTCTTACGGCTTCGTTTATCGAATCGTATTCTTCGCCCTGTAATACAATATAAAGATAACCTTCAGGATTTTTCGCATTGGGTACCGGAGTTACAGAAAATGCTTTTTGCCGGTCATGGCTACGAGGGTCATCACCCAATAATGGATAGAGGTTTTTTTCCAAAAAATCGTCAATGGGTGCAAGTGACACATCAGTGCGTTTCACTTTCCCGGGGTCTGCTGAGTGGGATAAAATTTTCCCTTTTAGATCTAGCAGGTAAATTTCGATACTGGGGTTGATCACCATATACATGTTGAAAGTGTCCCGAAGAGCACCTTCATCAAGCTGACCTTGAGCCACCAAATTGCGATCCATGATTAAGTTTTTGGCCAGGTCTCTGCTGACCCGTTGGCTCACTTCGTCATTATGCTGCTGAGTGACCGAAAGACTGACTGCCATGTAAATTGCACCAATTGCAATGAGCAGCAACGACAAGACCATCGCTAGTTTTGCATACAGTGTGCGTAACATGATTCATTACCTGCTTATCAAAATGTATTATGTATAAAGGTGTTTAATACTTATTAGTCATTACAAGGCAGCTCGTAAAAACCTAGGTATCCGCAATATCATCAGAAACTTTATAACCCACACCCCACACCGTTTTGATATAAACCGGCGTGGTTGGGTCTTGTTCTATTTTTGCGCGAAGACGGTTGATATGGGAGTTAACGGTGTGCTCGTATCCTTCGTGATGATAGCCCCATACTTGGTCAAGCAGGTCAACGCGAGAATACACACGGCCCGGATTTCGGGCAAAATGCAGCAGCAGGTCAAACTCTTTCGCCGTCAGGGTAATATTTTTATTATCGATCAATACATGGCGTTTGGCGCTATCTATCGACATGCCTGAAAACTGTAACTGATCATCCAATACAGCGTGCGCAGGCTTTGCGCTCATCGCTTCTACTCGGCGAAACAACGCTTTAACACGTGCTATTAATTCTGGAATGCTAAAGGGTTTTGTAAGGTAATCGTCTGCGCCAACTTCAAGCCCTAATACGCGGTCGAGCTCGGTAGATTTTGCGGTTAGCATCAGTATTGGAACATAGCCCTGTTCGGCTCGTATTTTACGACAAACCGAAAGACCATCTTCTACCGGCAACATGAGATCCAACACCACAAGATCATAGTTTCCGGCTAAGAACATCGAAACACCTGTACCACCATCTGCAGCAATATCAGATTCGCAATGAATATCCCGCAGGTGCATCTGCACTAAATCGGCTATTTCGGCGTTATCTTCGACAATGAGTACTTTATATTTCATACAATCCCTTGGATTACAGCGGCTCTAGCAGCGCAGTGAAAAACCACGCTACAAAAACAATTTTGGCGAATACATTGTACCCGCCAAAGTTACTCGCGATAGTTTCCGCCATAGCTCCCGCCGAAACTTACCCTGTGTAAACGCTTACTTATTACTTGAACTCAGGGTACGTATCATAAGTGGCGAATAACAACCCGTGCAACCGGATTATCAAACCGGTGTGATTGATCCAACGCCGAGCTGCTAAGCCCATCAGAGTTGGTCACTACACCACTGTGCATACTGACTTTATCCGATGCTTCTCGCGCTGCGTTAAACCCTTCGCCACCACCAGCAGGGCCAGGAATGGTTGCCGCAGTTTCAAGGTTTTCTTCAGTACCGGCATCATACGCACGCGCCATATATGTACGTTCTTCACCCGTCGCCAAATCACTGATTTTAACACCGCTGACCCCCACAAAAGCGTCATTGGTATTGACCAACATAGTGGCTAGCGTGAATTGTAAGCCACCATCATGGCGAAAGGCCACGGTGTACGTTTGCGTTTGCCCAGGCAAGACCATTTCGTCCGCAGCACGCTGCGTATAAACTGCAGCATGGTTCCTAGCTTCTGATACAAACGAACTCGCATCGCCGCTTTCAGCAAGTATTTCAAGGCCAGCTGTCGCTGCACTGCCAATTTCCCAGCCCATATAATCCTCATCATGAAACGCCCAGGCAGGCGGTGACATAGGCTGATTATTGCTAAGGTTCGTTACACTGATTTCGTAACGCCCTGCTCCGTTATCGTTATCGTTATCGCAACCGCTCACCAACACCAACAAACCGAGGGCTAATACCGAAACCAAACTTTTTTTGATCATAGGCTTCATCGTCATTTCCTCCAATAGTTATGGGTTGCTGACTGTCAGCACAACTTTAGCCACTGGGTTCAACCAGCGGTGAATGCGGCTATCAAGATCGCTTGTACCACCGGTTGCGTTGGTATCACCCAATGCGCCACGATGAATATGAACCATTGTATTGCTGTCTGCACCGGCCGCGCCGGTTCCGCCGGTTCCTGTATCACCGCCTGGTGCACCAGGAATGCCCGCAACACCAGGAGCGCCGCCAGCACCAGGGTTCAGAAGCTCGTCATTCGCTTCTGTGCCTGCATCGTAAGCATTAAGCAAAAATGTATAGGTGCCAGCTTCAGTAGGAATGGCAATTGAATCTAAGCCAATAAAGCCATCGTTGGTTGGCAACATCATGGCAACAACAGACAAATACGTATTGCTTGTGCCGTCAGTATTTAACGTTGTGGTTGTGCTGGCAGTAGGTGCCAACATGCCCATTGCGGGGTTTTCAGAATAGGTTCCATTGGCATTGATAACATCGGTAACCAAGCCCGCTAAAGAACCACCTTCGGCCATGGCTTGCAAGCTAGCTGAAGCGGCTTGGCCTTGTTGAAACAGGTGTGTGCCGTCTTCGTGGGCAGCCACAAGTACAGGCGTGAAATAAATACCGTGAGTAAGGTTGGTGACGGTAACACTCAGATCTTGTGCAGATGCAGTAAGCGGCAGTAGCGCACTCATTGCCAATGCCGAAGCAGCAATACGTGAAGTCTTCATAGTGATTTCCTAAACGAGTTAAATGGGGTAACTCCACTATCGCGTAAGGAAATCACTCACCCATCACGTAAATATCACATTTCTATCACACAGTGTTTTATTGCAGATTTTATGGCAAAACTTAGCCTGAGGATGCGCCATCATGAACACCATCAAGATAAACCCACTGGCCGTTTTGGCGTGCAAAACGACTGCGTTCACGTAAGTGTTCGGCTCGGCCGTTTACTTTAAAGGTAGCAACAAATTCCACCACGCCGGTTTCTTCGTTGGCTTGACCTAACTCAGTCGAAATAATTTTTAAACGTAACCATTTTTGCTGGCTTTGCTCAAGGTCCAATGTTTGCGGCCGAGTATCGCTATGCCATGTTTTTAATAAATACGGCTCATCTGCCAAAACATAAGCGCAATAGCGGCTGCGCATCAAAGCCAATGGGCTCAGTGCTGGAGCAGCTTGTGTCAGTATCGGCTGGCAACACTGACTAAAGGCAAGCCCAGTATCACAATGACAGCGGTTTAGTTTTTTTGTTTTTATCTTTGTTTTTGGCATGGCTGTTTTGGTTCGGTTTATCGGTATAAAAAATAGGCTAAAGCGGGGAGCGTACGCACAACAGATGAAGCCACTCCAACCCAATTAACCCAATTAACCCAATTAACTGTCAGCGGCCTGTTCTGAAATAAGCTTATCAATACAGCTTGTAAAGGCTTCTGGTTGTTGAGCACCGGACAACAGGTATTTTTGATTAAACACAAAACCCGGCACGCTACTAATGCCGTTATTGCGCCACTGCGCACTCATATTATTCACCGCTTCTGCATAAATTTGTTCATCTAATATTTCACGTGCTTTATTACCATCTAACCCAACTTTTTGGGCAACGTTAACCAATACGTCGATTTCATCAATCGCTTTATGCTCGGTAAACGAAGCCGTAAAAAGCGCCATTTTTAGTTCGGTTTGCAAACCATGGCCGCCAGCCCAATGCAGCAGTTGATGCGCATTAAACGTATTGTATGAACGAGTATCGTCGGTGTAGTTAAAATCGAACCCTAACGAGTTGCCAAGCTCCGTAAGCCGCTTTCGAGATGCCGCGTTTTGCTCTGCAGTCATACCATATTTTTGCTGAATACGCTGAGCAGTATTTTGGCCTCCTGGTGGTAAATCTGGCACTAGCTGGAATGGCTGCCAACGGATTTTCACACTGACCGCCTCATCAATTTGAGCCAAGGCTTTTTCAAGCTGTTTGTAGCCAATCACACACCAAGGGCACAGCACATCAGAGATAATATCGATCTCCAGTACCATTGCCTTAATACCTTTGGGCTTAAGCTCTTTGGATTGAGGTGTTTCTGGTCGGGATGCAGCGGAAGTTTGATCTGATTGAGTCATGCTGAACTCTAGAGCTATATTGAAGCGCTATATTGAAGCGCAAAGCAGTGTGCTTTGGGGCTTTCTCTATTTACATCATGCCTTCAGCTTTTAGTGTTGCTATTACAGCAGGGCGGCTCATGCAACGACCCGCATAAGCCACCAAATTCGGCCAAGGAGAAAGGTCCAATTGAATAAAATTCGCCCAACCTAACACCGTAGTTAAATATGCATCAGCAATGGTGAATTGGTCACCCAGTAAGAATTCCTGCCCTTCGAGCTGAGTATTCACAATATCCAAGCGTGTCCCAATATGCACGATTTGTGCTTTTTTTGCTTCATCAGAAGTGGCAGGGTTAAACATCGGCCCAAAGCTTTTGTGCAACTCAGTCGAAACAAAATTCACAGTCTCCAATACGCGGTAGCGCGCTGCATCGCCCACTAGCGGCAACAAGTTCTTGCCCGCATTAGTGTCAGCAATATATTGCAGTAAAGCACCGACTTCAGTGAGGTATTCACCATTATCTAACTGCAAACAAGGTACATAACCCTTAGGGTTAACCGCTACAAAATCCAGACCCGATTCTGTTTTCTTGGTTTGCAGGTCTACTTTTTCAAGATCAAATTTTACGCCTGCTTCGTTCAACGCAATGTGCACGGCCATTGAACAAGCACCTGGGGTATAAAATAATTTCATTATAAAAAATCCTTTAGCGAGGGAATAAACGGGGATACACAGCCGTCAGCACTGACAACCGGTATTTCGCCAATATGCACTTCTACCGCTGGCAGGTCAAATAACATCGGGGTACTCAGGCAACGCTGTACTAATAGACAATAAGAAGAAGGAACCATTTGCATGATATGCCATCTACGACTATTCAAGTCGAGCGTTATAAATGTTCTATAAATAGGTGTTTGAGAGGCGCTCGATCGGTGGGCACAAAAAAGCCCCTGAAATTCAGAGGCTTTAAAAGGTATTCGAAATACATGGCGGAGGGGCAGGGATTCGAACCCTGGGTAAGCTACAAACCTACGTCGGTTTTCAAGACCGGTGCATTCAGCCACTCTGCCACCCCTCCGAAGAACGCGAATCTTACCGAAAAGCTACAAATAGTCAATGGTATAACGCTTGATTTATCACTGACCACAGGTATCATCCTCAACTCAATAATTGCTATTTAGATCCGTATTAAGGAGAACACAACTATGGCAGACAACAGAATTATCATCGAAGGCCAACCAGAATCTGTACTGGCCACCAATAAGGTGCTTCGCAACACCTACATGCTGCTTTCTATGACGCTGGTTTTTAGCACCGTCACAGCTTGGATTGCAATCTCAATTCAAGCGCGGCCCATGGGTTTCATCCCATTGCTTATCGGCTTTTACGGCTTATTTTTCCTAACAGCCAAACTCAGTAACAGCGTTTGGGGGCTTGCTAGCACCTTCGCTCTAACGGGTTTTATGGGATACACACTTGGCCCTATCGTTGGTTTTTACCTATCGATGGCAAATGGCCCTGAATTGGTAATGACCGCTTTAGGCATGACCGCCATGGTCTTTTTGGGCTTGTCTGGCTATGCACTGCTGACCCGCAAAGACTTTAACTTTCTTACTGGTTTCATCACCGCAGGCTTTTTTGTTCTGATCGGCGCCATGCTTGTTGGCTTCTTTTTCGATATCGCAGGCCTGAGCCTGGCTATTTCGGCAGGGTTCGTACTGTTTTCATCTGCAATTATATTGATGCAGACCGGCCAAATCATTAATGGCGGCGAACGCAACTACATCATGGCAACCATTACGTTGTATGTTTCAATCTACAATCTGTTCCTGAGCCTACTACATATCCTCGGGGTAATGGGCGGCGACGACTAACCCTCAGGTTTCAATGGTACAAACTAAGGGCTCCCGTTAAACTGGGGGCCTTTTTTATGGCTTGTTCATCAAGTTTTCACAGGTTTCCACCAGGGCTGTTACCCTAAATAGATGATCTTTTCTCTCACGGTTTACGGCGCGCCGTTCTCCAACCAATGTTCTGATACTGCTTATCAGTTTGCTTCGTCGTTACTGAAGCAGGGGCACAGCCTACACCGAGTGTTTTTCTACCACGACGGTGTCTACAACGGATCGGTACTGGCTACCCCACCCCAAGACGAGCGAAATATTCAGGCCTCCTGGAGTCAGCTAGCGCAACAATATGATCTCGACTTGGTGGTATGCGTGGCTGCCGGTTTACGCCGCGGCATGCTCGATGAAACCGAGGCTGACCGTTACGAACAACCGGCTCACAACTTGGCCTCCGGGTTTACCCTTTCTGGACTTGGCCAAATGGTGGAAGCAGCGATGGTTTCAGACCGTATGATCACCTTCGGAGCCTAAGAAATGACCGATACCGAGCATAAAAAACCTAAACCTAAAAAGCTGCTTTTTTTGAACCGGCGCGCACCCTATGGCTGTTCTTTGCCCCGCGAGGCATTAGATGCAGTACTCATGGCATCGGCTTTTGGGCAACAAGTCACCCTGGTGTTTTTAGACGACGGCGTGTTTCAGCTTAAAAAGAAGCAAGACCCTGCGGATATCGAGATGAAAAACCTCTCTAAAACCTTTGCTGCATTAGAAATGTATGGCGTGAACGAAATTTATGTTGAGCAAGCCTCCATGCAAAAACGCGGCCTTACGCTTGCGCAGTTGCTCATACCTGCGCAGTTCATCGCAACACAAGAACTGTCCCTGATGCTTGAACAACAAGACCAAGTGCTAAGCTTTTAACGGTTGAATGTATAAACCATGATACTTCACACCATCAACCGTTCACCCTTTGGCTCCAGCTGCTTGCAGTCATGCTTAGACGTTGCCGCTGCCGGCAGCGCAATTATTCTAATAGAAGACGCGGTATACGCAGCACTTCCCAACACCCAATACACCGACCAAATCGCGGCGGCGCTTGGCAAACATAAGTTTTATGCACTGGACCCAGACCTCAAAGCAAGGGGTATTCACGAAGCTACCTTAGATGGCATCGAAAGCGTTGATTACGACGGCTTTGTTGCCCTCTGCACCGAGTTCAGCAAAGTGGTTTCTTGGTATTAAGATGCTCGTGATAGATGGCCACTCGATCGCCACCGATAAAGAGGGGTACCTCAAAAACCTAAACGACTGGTCTAAGCCGGTCGCAGAAGCGATCGCCCTGCAAGAGCACATCACCCTGACCCATCAACACTGGGAAATCATTGAACTGCTGCAAGGTTTTTATCAAGAATTTGAAATCTCGCCAGCAATGCGAGTGCTGGTCAAAGCCGTGGGCCAACAACTGGGAAAAGACAAAGGCCGCAGCATTTACTTGATGGGGTCATTTTCAGAAAGCCCAGCAAAGCTTGCCAGTAAAATAGCAGGACTGCCCAAGCCTACTAATTGCTTATAAAAAAACCACCGCGACAATCGCTCGCCGACTGTCAGCTTTTTTTACACCAACCAATAAACCTACCACCGATAAAAACCTAAGGTATTGTTATATATACGCTTTATTTATTTGGCCTGCTTTTTGCCGTATCTTGTTTATATAACCGAAATATCTAGAATCCAACACCAATCAAGCTAAGGAAGTTAATACATGAATTTCAATTTCTCTCGCGCAGCAACAGCAGCACTCACCATTACAGTAGCCAGCATCAGCAACGTTGCTACTGCGGGAATCATTGCCCCAGCGGAAGCTGGTTATACCCAAGTCTATGGCCTCGACATTGACAACAGTAACTACCACAACAATGTTCCATACTATTTGGATAACGCAGGAGCCATTGCCGACGGTTCATTTGAACGTATTGCATACCACCTTGAACTGCAAAAACAGGGCGGCGATATTGAATGGGTTTGGGTATCTATGGATGCCTTCACCAACAATGCATCGTTAACCGGTGTACCTAGCTTTGCAGGAAGTAACACTAGTTTTCAACAAAAGCTGAACAACATGAACGTGTTCTCTAATAAAGCCGGTATTACGACTGGGCTTGGTATTACTACCGGCAACATCGAATTTTGGCCTTATAATTATGCACCAGCTAACATCGCCGGCCTACCAAACGGTGACAGCAATGTTTATGATTTTGCCGACCAAAGCATCAACTTATACAACTACGGTTCCATGCAAATTCATAATTACGGTGCTGAAGAAACGTTATTTGCGCTGAATCGATTCTATGACGTAACCAACAAGGATCTTGGGATAGGTAATCAAGCTACAAGCCAAACAGACTGGACATTCGCAAGTAATTCAAACGACTACATTGTGAAGACCCTCGATATCTATGTCGGAAATTCAGAGATCCCTGAGCCATCTACTCTTGCTGTATTTGCTTTGGGTCTGCTTGGGCTGGCGTCACGCCGATTCAAAACCCGTGCATAGTATTTAGTTTATTGCCCGGTGGGTCACCCGCCGGGCAATTGCTAGCAACCAAGTCTTCGCTAGTTTTTACCGCAACACGTTCAACTCAGTCTCGCCTCCTCGCCACACATCACCCTTTATAAAACTGTTCAATAACTCGATACAAATTATAAGCATCTTCGCTGCCTGCCAATTCACGAATGGAGTGCATGGCGAAGGTTGGCACACCAACATCCAGTGTTTTCACCCCTAGTTCTGCTGCGGTGATGGGCCCAATGGTGCTACCGCAACCCATATCTGTACGGGTTACAAAAGCCTGAACTGGCACATTAATAGATTCGCATATTTGCCTAAATGAGCCGCTGGTTTCGCTATTGGTAGCGTAACGCTGATTGGCGTTAATTTTAATCACTGGCCCTTGGTTTAGCAGCGGGCCGTGGTTTTCATCATGTACGCTGGCAAAATTGGGGTGTACGCCATGTGCGTTGTCGGCGGATATCATGCTGGAGTGATGCAGCGCCCGTAAAAGAGATTCGGTATCACCACAAATACGTTCAAGCACTGATTTCAAAAATGGCCCTTGGGCACCAGAGGCCGACACACTGCCAACCTCTTCGTGGTCATTACATACCAGCAATGCCGGTTGTGAACCATCAGATTCAATCAAACTCTTTAGCCCAACAAAACAACTGAGCAAGTTATCCAAGCGCGCCGAAGCGATAAACTCTTGGTTGTAACCCACAAGCGCCGGTGGCTGGGTGTCGTAAAAACACAGCTCGTAATCTAGCACTGACTTCAATGCAGGCTCACCCGCTTTAGCCGGCTGCTCTGCCATGAAATTGAGCAGAAACTCTCTAAACTCTACTTTTTTATCATCGCCTGCTAGCGCCTTCGTTTGCAGCAAAATAGGTGGGATATCCGTTTGTTTATTAACGGTACGTTTGTCGTTGGCTTGGCGGTCTAGGTGAATTGCCAGGCTGGGGATGACTGCAATGGGGCGTTTAAAATCTATCAATCTATGAACCAATTGGCCCTGTTCATCTTCGCCGGTAACGCGGCCTGCTAGCGAAAGATCACGGTCAAACCATGGGTTTAGCAACACACCGCCATAGACTTCAACACCCAGCTGGAAATAGCCTTTTTTATGTAACTCAGGTTTGGGTTTAACCTTTAGGCAGGGGCTGTCGGTATGCGCGCCGACCATTTTAAGGCCTTGTTCGGCGTAGTTACCTGCGCCGGTTGTAAATGCCACAATTGAACTGTCATTGCGTGTTACAAAATATCCGTTGTTTTGCGCTAGCTGCCAGCTGTCCCCTTCAAACAACTGTACGAATCCAGCAGCAATCAAGCGCTCTGCCATTTGCTCGACGGCGTGATATGGGGTGGGTGAGGCTTGCAAAAAATCCAGTAACTCGCTGTTAAAAACCTGAAGGGGTTGCGAGGTATTTTGATCGCTCATTATTTTATCCTTGGCTGTACTGGAATTATGGGGCGTGCAAATACAAACTAATACACACGGCATTATGCGTGATGGCCGGTATATTTTCCAAGGCTTAAGCACGCGTACAAAGCGCCGGAGGCCTTGTATTCATAGTTTGATCAACCTACCATCTGTTACTGATCGCGGATGGGATGCTGGGGGCTAATTACCCCAGCCACCACCGAATTGCACAAGATAATAAAAAGACAGGACTATGCCAATGGAACTCAAATTCACCGCCGAAGAACTTGCCTTCAAAAAAGAAGTTGCAGCGTTTATTCAAGCTAATTATAGCGATGATGACCGTAAGCAATATGGCCTTGGAATGGACTACGCAAAGGACGTAACGGTTAAGTGGCAGCGTGCATTGGCTGCAAAAGGCTGGGTAGCGCCGGGCTGGCCGCGGGAATGGGGTGGCACCCAATGGAC
Organism: Pseudomonadales bacterium; assembly: GCA_016763075.1. GTDB lineage: Bacteria > Pseudomonadota > Gammaproteobacteria > Pseudomonadales > JAHRWD01 > JAHRWD01. The sequence goes on along the minus strand of JAESUM010000093.1, from coordinate 33,048 downwards.
CCCAACCCAAAGCTATATTTTCGAATATGAGTGCGCAATGGCGAATACGCCAGAGATTTTTGCAGCCGGTTTAAAAATGGTTGCGCCGGTGATCATTGCATACGGAAACGATGAGCAAAAAAAGCGTTTCCTTCCGGAAATTTACAACAGTAATATTTGGTGGTGTCAGGGGTACTCTGAGCCAGGCGCGGGTTCTGACCTTGCAAGTTTACAAACTAAAGCGGTGCGAGAAGGCGATCACTATATTGTGAATGGTTCAAAAATTTGGACCTGTACCGCTCATTACGCAGACTGGATTTTCTGCTTAGTACGAACCGACCCTGGGGCAGATATCAAACAAAAAGGAATCTCGTTTTTATTGATCGACATGAAAACCCCAGGTATTCGGGTTGAGCCTATTATTGGACTTGATGGCCGGCACCAACTTAACCAAACGTTCTTTGATGATGTAAAAGTACCGGTTACAAACCTTATTGGCGAAGAGAACAAAGGTTGGACCTACGCAAAAGTATTACTGACTCACGAGCGAACCAGCATTGCCCGGGTAGCGCGCTCTAAATATAAAATTCAGCGTCTTAAAGAGATGGCTAGCGTAGCGGTTTCAGACGGCCAGCCACTGATTGAAGACAAATCTTTCAAACAAAAATTGAATGCGCTTGAAGTCGATATGTTGGCGCTTGAATACAGTGACTTGCGCATATTGTCGGATGTGAAAAAAGGCGGAGCGCCCGCTGCAGAGTCTTCTATTTTAAAAATTAGAGGCAGTGAACTGCAGCAAGCAATTGCAGAATTGACACTTGAAGTGGCTGGGTATTATTCGCAACCTTACGTCTCAGAAGAACATGTATATGGCTATGAAGGCGAGCGTACCGGCGACAGCTTATTCACCGCAACGGCCCTGTGGTATTTTAATTCTCGACCAGCCACCGTGTACGGCGGATCAAATGAAATACAACGTAATATTCTTGCCAAGGCTGTGCTCGGGCTATAAAGCCCTGCTCGTTTAGGCCTGTTGGCTCACGCGAGCTGATGGGCCTGATTTACTACCTGCTTTATTGATATATACTTCGTTGTAAAGGTTCTTCGCGCCTTGGTTTTGCCTACTTTTCTGGTTTTTCTCTAAACCGTCCTTCGCTCGATCATCCACACCGGCATTCGATCCACCATTCGCTGCAGCAGGCTTTGCTTCACTGCTTTGAGCCACAGCTGATCTGTTATCAGTTTTACCGTCAATATATTGCGTAGCGGCCTCTTTAGAGCTTTGAGTCCGCTCACTGGCTAAGTTTGCCATCGCATCCGCGGCCATTTGGCCGGCACGTGCAGCGACAGACCTATCCTGCGCTGATGGGTTTAGTGGTGCTAAGGCTGCAGCCTGTACTTGCCTTGCTTTAGCCAGTGTTGCTTGTGGATCACCAGAAACCGGCGAGGTACTGATCCCGACTTCACCGCCAGTGGCATACAGTGTTCCGTTGGGGCCTTTGGTGTATGAAAAACTTGCGGTGCCTGCGTATTGGCCACCGACTGATGCGTGCGCTTGCTCATGCGCTCGTACTTCTTGGTCCCTGAGCTTTAACTGCTGAATGATACTTTGATCAGCCCTGATTTGAGCTTGATCTTCTGAGCTTGGGTCTATCTCCGCTTTTTGTGCGCCGGCTTTGGCATTGTTGTTTTTAGCGATACTGTCTTTCGCACTGCCTTCTTTAGCACTAGCGCTTTTCTGCGTGTTTTGTACGTTGCTTGGTAGGGCAACACGCGCTGGCGGAGTACCTTGCGATACCGCAGGTTGCGGAGTGTTTTCTGTTCGAGTGGGAGTTTTCGCGGATTGCTCTGCATTTCGTGCAGGTTTTGCTTCGTTGAGGTTTTTCTTTTCTTTACTCAGGTTAGCAGGCTGAACTTTGTCAGTTTTTTCAACCGATTTATAGGAACTGTCGACCCGCTCGGTACGCAACTCAGCCAATAATTTTGGCTGTGGCTGAGTCACTGGTTTATCAACTCTGAAGAGTTGCTGATGACTAACTTCCATCACGGCCCCCAACAATGTTGTAGTGATAAAAGATCAATGGATTAGACCATGATATCTATGATTGTTTTTTGGTTTTGAGAAGCCGCTTCGACCACCTTAACCCCTGCGATCACTTCATTTTGAGCTGATTTCAGTTCGACCAATGAATCAGCCAAACTGCTGGTATTACCGCCTTCGCGTAGTTGATCGGCGCTCGCTATTTGCTGTGATGCGCGCTCAGCCCGTGCAATGCCTGATTGGATACCACTCACACCGGTATTAAATGTAACATCACTCATCATCTCACCTCTTTTAGGTATACCGCCACGCCTTCAAAGGCCTGCGGTGAAAGAGCCTGGAGGCACATTGAGCGCCCACAGTTGCTTGCAACAAGATATGGCTATAAAACTAGTGTAGCTAATATTCCCGTGCTGGTCATATAGTAACCGCTTCCTGATAAGACTGTTTGGAACTGCGTCACAGTTTTAATAGATGCATGCGGAATATACTGTTTTACCGCGCTCAAACACCTAATTTACTGCGCATCTCAATTTATGATCCGTTGGTACATTTAGTTTATGATGCGCAACTATGAAAACCCCTACCTATAGATCGAAAATGCCTGAGCGCACGGTTATCTCGATCAGCAAACTCAACCGCAAAGTAAAACAACTTATTGAAGGTGGCTTCCCTCCTCTTTGGGTTGAAGCCGAGCTTTCTAATCTTTCCCAGCCGTCATCTGGGCATCTTTATTTCACGCTGAAGGATGATAAGGCTCAAGTGCGTTGCGCTATGTTTAAGGGTCGCAACCGATTCCTGCAATTCACCCCCAAAGCCGGTGAGCGTGTGATGGCCCGCGTTCAAGTCAGCCTTTATGAGAATCGCGGTGATTTTCAGCTTATCGTTGATCGAATGGAAGCCGCTGGGGAAGGCGCGTTACGACAATCCTTCGAGCAATTAAAAGAGCGCCTGCTTCAAGAAGGCTTGTTCGATGCAGAGCTTAAGCAAGAACTACCCACTATGCCTTCGCATATAGTGGTGATCACCTCATCAACTGGCGCGGTAGTGCACGATATTTTAACCGTGTTAGAACGCCGGTTTCCGCTGATTCGGGTCACGCTTATTCCGGTTGTGGTTCAGGGGTCGCTTGCAGCACAACAAATTGCCGACGCGATTGAAACCGCCAACCAACTCACTGAGCAGGTTGATGCCATTATTGTAGGCCGTGGTGGTGGCTCGCTCGAAGATTTATGGGCATTTAATGAAGAAGTGGTCGCGCGGGCGATATTTCACAGTGATATCCCAATCGTCAGCGCCATCGGCCATGAGGTGGATATCACCATAGCGGATTATGTTGCAGATGTACGCGCCCCTACTCCTTCGGCTGCGGCTGAACTTCTAAGCCCAGACCAACAGGAAGTGTCCCAGTGGTTTGCATCTATAGAGCAGCAATTGGCTCGTGCAATGACCGAGCGAATCCAAGAAGAGCAACACCGTACTGATTGGTTGCGAGCCCGTCTTCGACACCCGGGGGAGCGCCTTAGCGAACAATCCCAACGGATCGACGAGCTCGAACTACGGCTTACTCAAAGCGCCCGCACCACTATTAAAACCGCTCAACTGCAGCTAACCGGCGGTATCGCCGCACTTCAGCAGCACAACCCGGCGCATCACGTAGCGCGGCGCAGCGACCAACTGCAGCAGCTGATGTTACGCCTAAAGCGCCAGATGAAAAACGAGATATCGCACCACAAGACCCGATTACAAAACGTTACTCAAAATTTAGATATCGTTAGCCCGCTGGCCACTCTTTCGCGCGGTTACAGCATCGTGGCTCAAACTGAAAACGGTGAACTGGTGCGCTCGCATCAACAAGTCAAACCAGGCGATAAACTCACCACACGGTTAGCCGAAGGATCGCTTGAATGTACGGTAAACCGGAGTCTTCCGACTCAATGAAGCGTCTCAAGCCTCTCAGGCGTTTTCGCCTTACGTTTTGGTTTTTTTCCTGCTTGCAGTTGCCGCTGTACGCGACCAGCGCTGACCTTCCCCTTGAGCATGCTGCTCCTGGGGGCATTGTCATTGTTCCCATCAACGCTGGTAACGCCCAAACACATGATGCACAAAAAGACGAAGTTGAGCCTCTCGTCCATTTTTATGGGAACCGGGTAATGGTGGTTCGCTCTTCCGGCACAACGCCTGGGTGGCTAGCAGTGGTTGGCATTGCGCGCTCGGCAAAACCCGGCACTCATTCGATTGATATTCAATGGCGCACCCCCGCAGGTTTGAATAAGAAAAAAACCAGCAAACAACCATTCGAAGTGCAAAACAAGAGCTATCCCGAGCAACATATTGAGATCAAAAACAAGCGGTTGGTGAACCCTGAAAAGCGCGATATGAGCCGAATCTCACAAGAGTATCGTGAGATGAAACGAGCTTTCGTCCACTGGAGCCCTGCTGGTAAAGATGCTCTGAAAATGGATTGGCCGGTGCGCGGGCCAATTAGCAGCCCATTTGGTTTAACTCGTTTTTTTAATCAGCAACCTCGACTGCCACACAGCGGCATTGATATTGCCGCTACTGAAGGAACCCCAGTTAAAGCGCCTAAATCAGGCCGCGTAGTTGCAACTGGTCACTACTTTTTTAACGGAAATACCGTAATTTTGGATCATGGCCAAGGCTTGGTGAGTATGTTTTGTCACCTTGAACGAATCGATGTCGGTGTTACGCAAGTGATTAAACGCGCAGAGCAACTAGGTACCGTGGGGCAAACTGGCCGCGCTACCGGGCCGCATCTGCATTGGAGCCTGAATTTAAATAATGTTCGAATCGACCCCATGCTTTTTTTAAGCGATACGCTTCAACTCATCGAGCAACCCACACGTTAGCGGTCACTTAGCGTTATAACCGCTCTACCAAATAATCACTGATACGTGTATCAAGCCAAAAATTCGGTTTACGAAAGGTTCCGTTAACAAAGCCCACATGACCGCCGAATTCGCTTAATTCAAGCACTGTATCTGCTGCCAAATGAGCTGCTGTAGGGATTGCCTCGGCATGTACAAAGGGATCATCCAACGCATGAATTAATAATGTTGGGGTTTTGATCTGTGCCAAAAATGGCAAGCTGCTGCACTTTTCATAGTAATGTTCTGCGCTGTCGTAACCAAACAATGGCGCGGTCACAAGACCATCAAATTCAACGAAGGTTTTGGTGCTCACTAGCGAGCCTAAGGCCCGCAATTTTTTATAATTCTCCCAGTCTTGCTGCTTGCGGTAGTGCGCTAATTTGCATTCCACATAATGGATTAACCCTTGCACAAGATGGCGCTGATACAACACCGAAATGCCACGGTTCATACGATTAGTGCTGAGGCTTAAATCATAGGGGGATGAAACGGCAACGGCGGCAACCAGTGGCGAATTGGGGCCCATTTCGCCATGCCATTTGAGCATTGCATTGGCCCCAAGGGAGTATCCAACAGAAGCAAAAGATGCTGCTGGATAACGCTCTGCCAGCGCAAAAAAGACCTCGTTCATGTCGCTGGTTTCGCCGGAATGATAGGCCCGCAGCAAGCGGTTTGGTTCGCCGCTGCAACCTCTAAAATTCATCGCGACGCTGGCGATACCTTGGTCCAGTAGTTGTTGCTGTAACCCAAGCACGTAATTTGAGCTGGATGAACCGCATAACCCGTGCAGTATTAGCACGATGCGCGGATTACTGCTGTTAGTGTATTGTTGGCCCGCCCAATCTAGATCTACAAAATCGCCATCCAATAGTTCGAATCGCTCACGGTCTCTTTTAATGTTTGACGGCCTGCTTACATACGTTGGGTATATCGTTTGTATGTGAGTGGGCCGAAACCTTTTAGTGGGCTCGAAGGAGCTGGTTTTGATCATGTCTGGTGATGAGTTCCATGGGGCTTTATGTGGCGAACAAAGCGTAGCAATTGGGCAATTTCAATATCGGTTGAGCAAAAAAAAGGGCCGCTCTTACGAACGCCCCTTTTTTGTCACATATAACGGCAGCTGATTACCGCACAGGGTGCTGTAATCAGCCAAAAAAACCGTTTACGCGTTTACATCCAACATGGTACGAGCAACGTTTCCGCCAGTCATATCGTCAAATGCTTCTTTCACTTCGCTCAAAGGACGCACCTTAGAGATCAATGCGTCAAGCTCAAGCTTGCCTTCCATGTAGAGGTCAACCAAACGAGGAATATCCACGTGTACTTGGCCAGAACCGTACATAGAGCCCATGATTTTCTTCTCTTGCAAGAAGTCACCAACAGGTAGCTCAGCTACTTTGCCCATTCCTACGCCAACCACTACTGCGGTTCCGCCTGGACGAATCATCGCGAATGCTTGTTGAACAGTTATGCCAAGACCAATCGCTTCGAACGCGTAGTCAAGAGTAGGTGCAATTGCTTGAACCTGTGCAACTGGATCGCCATTTGCGCCACTTACGCAATGAGTCGCGCCGAATTGGCGAGCCATTTCAAGTTTGCTGTCCATCAAATCAATAGCGATGATTTTGTTAGCACCTGCAAGGCGTGCGCCTTGAATGATGTTAAGTCCAACACCACCACAACCAATAACTGCAACGTCAGAACCTGGCTCAACTTTAGCCGTGTGAATGGCTGCGCCAACACCGGTCATTACGCCACAACCGATCAAGCCGATTTTCTCGAGAGGAGCATCTTTACGTACTTTGATGATGCTTGATTCAGGCAATAAAGCCTGGCTAGCCCAACCGCCAACACCAACGCCTTGCATGGTAGGAACGCCACCAACTTTGAGACGAGGACGTGAACCGTCAAACTGGCGATCTGCGAAATCACGGTTAGTACAAAGGTTACGCATACCTTTAACGCAATGGAAACAGAACCCGCAAGATCCGTAGAAAGCGATAATGACGTGATCGCCCGCTACTACTGAAGTAACGTTCTCGCCTACTTCTTTTACAACTCCAGCTGCTTCATGACCAAAAATCATTGGCATTGGCGCTTCTGGCATCATGTTCATGATGTGCAAATCACTGTGGCAAACACCACATGAAGTGATATCAACCAGTACTTCACCACCTTCAGTTGACTCAAGTTCAACTTCTTCGACCAAAATTGCCTTATCCGCGCCTCGGTATACCGCTGCTTTCATAGCTATTCTCCATTTATTATTAAACTGCCCAAATGAGTTTTAGGCACTCTTGATTACACAGGCTCTTCCCCGTAACACGCTCAAACGAAAGTGCGCTGAACACGTATGGAAGAGCGAAACTGATAAAAATCCCTCGGATCATAACTCTTACAACGTATACCAGCAAGAGCGATTGAAGCAAAACAGCCCGCCATAGCGAGCTGTTTTAATGGTGTTTAGGAGATATGTGAAGTGCTACTTACGATTTATTTTTAGGCTCGCGTATCAACAACGTACCCTGCGCCGAGCAGCACAACCGCCCTGCGTTTTCTACCAATGCGCGAACCACAATAGTTGAGCGTGTCATAGAAACCACTTCTGATTTCGCGGTTAGTTTTCCACCACGAATCGCGGCCATGTAATTTAATTTGAACTCAGTTGTGGCGGCCCATTTGCCGGCGTCCATTACTGGGTAACAGACCACCCCTAACACGTGATCCATAAAAGCAGCCATCACGCCACCGTGCATAGCGCCATTGGGTGTTATCAACTCCTCCGCTACATCCATTTCGGCAACCAATGTACCGGGGCCAAATTCTACTAAGTTGATTCCAAGATAACCGGCTATACCTGTTTGACCTTTTGCGTGGCCCGCCAACATAGCATCTGCGATATCTTGATTAAAATTTTCAAATTTTGGAAGTTCTGGCATGATATCAATCCTTGTATTTTATTATTGGAATCGTGTAAACGTGGTTGAGCATAATACGAAAACAATATTTTTTGTATCCGCATTGCCAATTCATAGCACCGCTAGCACGCATTCTAGGCTCACTAAATATTCGGCTTTGTGAATATTTCCTCTTTAAACCACACTTAAATTAAAGGCTTAACAAAATGGAATTTGCCCGAAATTGGTTGGATCAGTCGCCCTATATTTCAACTTTAGGAGTGGTCGCAAACACACTCACCAAAGAAGACGCGATATTCGAATTGCCCTTCAATGAAAATAACTGCAACCCTGGCGGCGTATTGCATGGCGGCGTGGCGGCTTCGTTATCAGTTATTGGTGCTCATGCAGTCGCTCGCGCCACGTTAGGGGCTGACGCTAAGACATTGCACACCGTCGGTTTTCAAATCAACTACCTTGCTGCTGCAATTAACGAAGCAGTCTATGCCGACATCAAACTGCTTCGACGCGGCAAAGAGCTGTGCTTTTTTAACGTCGAAGTAAAAACTACCGAAGGCAAACCAATAGCCAGTGCATCAATAGCTGTGCGCGGCCGGTTTGGCAAAGATCAACCGCAGTTGGCAAGCTGCATTGGCGATAACGGCGAGATAGACCCAGGCCCAATGGGTGCACGCATCGGTATGAATTCGTTTATCGGTAATCGTGGTATCAAAGCGGAGCTAATGAAAGAAGGTCGGTCACGGCTGGTAATGCCCTGGCAAGATAACAACGCGGATGTAGAGGGTATTCACGAAGGCGCAGCTCTCGCACTTTTCGATACCACCGGCGCAATGGCGGCCTGGGCGCAAACCGGGCCCGGAATGTACAAAGCGTCGACCCCAGCTATACAAGCTCAAGTGCTCGCTCCGCCACCAAAGGGCGATTTGGTCGCCTATAGCCAGGTTACGCAGCGCGATGAAGAGATATTCTGGTGTGATGTTGAGCTCGCAGGGGCGGAAGATCAAAAAGTCTATATGCGTGGAACGGTGATTTACCGCATCGTGATGTAGGCGTTTGACGACATAAACACACCTCAATCGATTTCGGCGTATTTACGAATACGTTGAAATCGCATCAGAAGGTCTTTTAATTTATACTGGGACCTATAAAAACAGATCTGTTTTATTTATCTACACATACTAAATAAGGGTTGTCTTATGGGTTTTCTTACCGGAAAAAGAGCGTTGATCGTTGGCATCGCTAGCAAACTGTCTATCGCCTACGGCATTGCAGATGCCATGCACCGCGAAGGGGCTGAACTAGCCTTTACTTTCCAAAACGACAAACTTAAAGATCGTGTTACTAAATTCGCCGGTGCCTGGGATTCAAGCTTAGTATTTCCGTGTGATGTTGCCGATGACGCTGAAATTGACCAAGTCTTCGCCGACCTAGGACAAACCTGGGATAGCATCGACATCGTTGTACATTGTGTGGGGTTTGCGCCACGTGATGAACTCGATGGTGATTTCGTCGATGCATCGACCCGCGAAGGCTTCAAAATAGCACACGATATCAGCGCATACAGTTTTGTAGCCCTAGCCAAAGCCGCTAAACCCATGTTGCTGGGCCGCGACGGCGCGCTGCTAACCCTCACGTATTTGGGTTCACAACGTACCATGCCTAACTACAACGTCATGGGCTTAGCCAAAGCCAGCCTAGAAGCTAGCGTTCGGTACTTGGCGGGTAGCCTTGGCCCAGAAGGGATTCGAGTCAACGCAATTTCAGCAGGCCCAATTCGGACATTAGCGGCCTCTGGAATTAAAGACTTCAGAAAAATGCTTTCGCACAATGAAATGCAAACACCAATGCGACGCAACGTTACTACCGGCGAAGTCGGTAACGCAGCGGCGTTTTTGTGCTCTGATTTAGCAAGTGGTATTAGTGGTGAAGTGTTGTACGTAGATGGTGGTTTCAATACCACCGCTATGGGCGATATTGAATCTGCTGGATAAGATGCTTTGTGTATGGCTCATTTCGATGGGCCATACCGTAGTAACCGCTGGAAAAACCCGCGCCGTTAGTTACCCTATTGCCCTTCTCGCAATATTTCGCAACCACTCAGAACAAAGCCAAAGACTCTGTTAAATATCTTTATTGCGTACTATTTTTGTATCTCTTTATTACAGTTCTTTTTTTATGCAGGCTTGTATAGGTATAACGAGCATAACGTGCTGCGGATAATGCTGCTTAGGTGGCCATTTCGTCACCTAAGCAGCAAACATATCAGCGTTTTAGAATACTCGGATTTCAGCCTCATCACGCAGAATATTAGTCAACGCTTCAAACTGAGTCTGTCCAGCAAAAGCCGACAACGACTCGCGGAATTGTTTGCGTTCTTGCGGGCTCATTTGATCACCGTCATCAGAAACCTTGGTCAATACAACCAATGCAAAATCGCCGTTCTTTAAGGTAAGTTTGCTGGTCGATGTTTTATCCGCCGTCGCACCACTCATGCTAAATGCATGTCGCAGAATCTCTTGAGGAACACCTTTTACCGCTCGCATCACGTTACTCGATACATGCCACTCGAAATGATATTTCTGCGCTAACTCATTGCCGCTAGCCCCGCCAACAAGCGCATCATAAGCACGATTACCGGTGTTCTGCACTTCGATCCGCGCAAGGCTTACGATGTAATCTTGTCTAACCGCTTCAGCAGATTCAGCATACGACAACTGCCGAGGCTTATCGTGATGACTAACGCGCAGCACCAACAGTTGGTCTTGCCCTAACTCGATGAGTGAACTGTTGTTACCTTCTAGCAGCACTTCATCTGAAAACGCTGCATTCACAACTGCACGATTGCTCAACAAGCCTTCGCCACCTGAGCGATCAAACGCCGATAGCGACTTAATTTCCAGTCCCAGCTCTTCCGATGGTTCCGCTAAGTCCGAGGACTCAAACGCCAGGTCAGCCAACTCTTCTGCGGCGCGAATGTACTGCTGCTCGGTGGCTTCACCTTCAAGTTGCCGCACAATACGCCCGCGGTTATCTTCTAGCACCAAAGGTGCCGGTGCGTAACTGGCTACCAATTTGATCAAATGGTAACCCGCATCGGTTTTAACTGGGTCAGATACCTGCCCAACGCTTAACTCAGACAGTGCCTCTTCAAATTCTGCTGGGAAGGTATCACCTTCGGTTACACCAAGTTGACCGCCATCAGCCGCAGAACTGATATCTGCAGAATGCTGCTTGGCCAAGTCTTCAAAACTTGCTCCATCTAACAATTGCTGCTTGAGCGATGTTACTCTGGCTAATGCCTCACTTGAGTCAGCTGAAGCCAGCTCAATCAATATGTGGGCCGCTGTTCGCTGGATGGCTCGTGAATCTTCGCCAACCTCAAACTCAAAAGCATCCAATATCGCTTGCTCGGTAATCTCGATGGAATCGGCAATCGACTTTCTGCTTAGTTCAATATATTCAATTGAAACCTTTTCATCGGTCATGAAGCGGTCGCTGTTTTGCTGGTAATGCTCTTCAAATTGCTGTTCATCAACGTTTAGTGATGCCGCAACAGATTCTTGAGTGACGGTGGCGTAGCTAAAACTACGGGTTTGCTGCATCAACGTAGCTATACGTTTTAATTCTTGGTCCGATACAAACTCAGAATTTATAAACGCCGATGCGACCTGCGTTAACATCATCTCTTCGCGTACAGAGTTCACGTAGGTTTGCGGTGTCATTCCGCTGTTATTGAGCGCCCGAGCGAACAGTTTTTGATTAAAAACACCATCTACTTGGAAATCAGTCTGACTTCGGATCAGTTCATCGATATTCGCTTTATCTGTGCTCATGCCTTGCTGGCCAGCGTATTGAACCAATAATTGACGGTTTACCAAACGTTGCTGTACACCAGGTCGAAGTAGGTTGTCGTCGATCAAACTCGGATCAAAGGCTTTACCAGCACGGCTCAGCAATTTACGCTTTTCTAGCATAATTGCGTTGAGCAGCTGCCTTTCAGAGATTTCGTCGCCATTGATTTCAAGCGCAGGCTGCTCGGTAACTCCCCCGAAGATCGAGTCAATACCGAACAGTGCAAAGGTAATCACTATCAAGCCGATAATAATCTTTGCAATGACTCCCTGCATGTTGTCACGAATATCTTGAAGCATGGCTCCTCCTACTTATAAAAACCGTTTTCAGTTTTGAGATCTAAGATACAAAAAAAGCGCATTCAAACGATGCGCTTTTTTTGTATCTCAGCCCACTTTGCTCAATGGAAATTGCGCTAAGTGGGCCTTTCAGCAATATGCTGTATCAGATAAGAACTACCATTCTAGCCGTTTACAGCGTCTTTCAATCCTTTGCCTGCTTTAAAGCTAGGTATGGTGGCCGCTTTAATTTGGATTGGTTCGCCAGTTTGAGGGTTGCGGCCAGTACGTGCTGCGCGCTCTTTAACAGAAAATGTACCAAAACCGACCAGTGCTACTTGCTCACCATCTTTTAATGCGCCAGTTACAGCTTCTACAAATGCATCTACTGCACGACCTGCGGATGCCTTAGAAAGGTCCGCAGACTCAGCAACGGCATCAATTAATTCAGACTTATTCACTCTATCACCTTTGTATTTTTTGTTTTCATAATTGGGTCTTCAGCTCGCTCCCAGTCAAGCATGACGTCTTATACCAACTGAATATATCTTCGTCAAGGAACCTAGGGGATTGCGAGACTAATTAGTGGGTACTTATCTGCTTTTTTGAGCCACTAGCGTTTGATTTTTTTCGGGTTGAAGATGAAGTTTTGGCAGCTGCTTTCTTTTTGGTTTGTGGCTGAGGGTTACGCTCCAGCGCGATACTCAGTACTTCGTCAATCCATTTAACCGGGATGATTTCTAACTCTTCTTTAATGTTTTCAGGGATCTCTTTTAAATCCCTTAAGTTTTCATCTGGTATAAGTACCGTTGAGATGCCACCACGGTGCGCGGCAAGTAGCTTCTCTTTAAGGCCACCAATAGGTAGCACCTGGCCTCTAAGGGTGATTTCACCGGTCATTGCAACGTCGGCTCTCACAGGTATTTCGGTCAGTACCGACACCAAAGCCGTACACATGCCAACACCGGCACTTGGTCCGTCTTTAGGGGTAGCACCCTCTGGCACGTGAATGTGGATGTCAGTCGATTCATGAAACGCTGGGTCTATGCCTAGGGACTCTGCACGGCTTCGAACGACGGTTCTAGCAGCCTGGATAGATTCCTGCATGACATCACCCAGTGATCCGGTACTTAATACTTTACCACTACCTTTCATCGCTACTGCTTCTATCGTTAGCAATTCGCCACCGACCTGTGTCCAGGCTAAACCAGTCACTTGGCCAATTTGATTATCTTCCTCTGCGCGACCAAAAGTATATCGGTGCACACCGAGGTAATGCTCGAGATTATCATTGGATACTTGGACCAATTCCTCGGATTTTGCGATTGTGTGTTCTTTTACTAATTTTCGGCACAGCTTGGCAAATTGTCGCTCTAATTCTCTGACACCCGCTTCACGGGTATAAAAGCGGATCACGCTTCGAATTGCTTCTTCGTTAATTTCCAGCTCGCCTGCTTTTAGGCCAGAGTTTTTGATCTGTTTGGGTATTAGATACCGTGTCGCGATATTTAGCTTCTCTTCTTCGGTATAACCTGGAATACGAATGACTTCCATACGATCCAATAGTGGGCCGGGGATATTCATCGTATTGGACGTACAGATGAACATGACGTCAGAAAGGTCGTAATCAACCTCTAAGTAGTGATCGTTAAACGTACTGTTCTGCTCGGGGTCTAGCACTTCAAGTAGAGCGGATGCTGGATCACCACGGTGATCCATTCCCATTTTATCTATTTCATCGAGCAAGAAGAGTGGGTTTTTGACCCCAGCTTTAGACATTTTTTGAATCAGCTTGCCCGGCATAGAGCCGATGTAGGTTCGGCGATGCCCACGTATTTCGGCTTCATCGCGCACCCCACCCAAAGACATTCGAATGAACTTACGGTTGGTGGCACGTGCAATTGATTCACCCAATGAAGTTTTTCCGACTCCAGGTGGGCCCACTAAACAAAGCACCGGGCCCTTAATTTTTCGCACACGTTTTTGAACAGCAAGATACTCTGTAACGCGTTCTTTAACGTCGGTTAGGCCATAATGATCTTCATCAAGTATCTTGGTTGCACGACTTAGGTTGGTGTTAACTTTACTACGTTTTTTCCAGGGTACGCCAAGCACCCAGTCAAGATATCCGCGCACTACAGAGGCCTCGGCCGACTGCGGGGACATCATTTTTAACTTGCCAAGCTCGGAGGTGGTTTTCTCTTTGGCCTCATCCGTCATACCCGTATCTTTAATCCGAGTTGCATATTGCTCGAGGTCGTTGCCGGCGGTATCAAGATCTCCCATTTCTTTTTGGATGGCTTTCATTTGCTCGTTTAAATAATACTCGCGCTGGCTCTTTTCCATTTGGGTCTTAACGCGGCCGCGAATACGTTTATCAATCTGAATAAGATCAGTTTCCGTTTCAATCAGCTCGAGTAACTTTTCAAGCCGTTTGGGGAGCTCATGAATCGACAATATGTTTTGTTTTTCGGATAACCCAAGTGCCATATGCGCAGCGATGGTATCGATGAGGCGTTCGACATCTTCGATAACCGTTACAGAATCGACCACTTCAGAGGATATTTTCTTACTTACTTGAACATACTGATCAAAGCGGGCATGCAATAAACGAGATAGAACGTCTACTTCGCGACTATCCGCAGAATTATCCGTTTCGAGTACTTTTACCTTCGCTTGGTAAAAGTCCGGCTCATCAATGAATGTAGTTAATTGTCCGCGGCTATCTCCTTCGACCAAGATTTTAACTGTGCCATCAGGTAGTCGTATCATCTGTAATAAGGTCGCGATTGTTCCAATCTCATGGAGATCATCAAAACCCGGATCATCAACCGATGCATCTTTTTGAGCCACAAGAAACACTTTTTTGTCGGTTTCGCGCGTTTCAGTTAACGCAACGATCGATTTATCGCGTCCAACGAACAGGGGCACAACCATGTTAGGGAACACAACGACATCACGTAGCGGCAATACCGGTAATACTTCCAAAGTGTCTTCGCTCATTTCAGAAACTCCAATCAATACAGACTTAACCATGTGTCTATTAAGGATAAACAGCACAGCCATTTGTTAACTTTCAGCTTCAACAATGGGTATCGACAACCGGAATTACAAGCGCTTAAAACCAAAAAAAGGGCCATAAGGCCCTTTTTTTGGTTTACTTAAAGTTAGAAGCTAATCAGCTACCGTCCTGAGCAGACTTTTTCTCTTCATTCTGCTGTTCGTACACCATCAAAGGTTCAGAGTCACCGGTAATGACATTTTCGTCAATGACAACCTTAATCACGCCTTCTTGAGCCGGCAATTGATACATTGTGTCAAGCAGCACACCTTCTAAGATTGACCTCAAACCCCGCGCGCCAGTTTTACGCTGCATGGCTTTAGCGGCAATCGCAAGTAAAGCATCCTCTCTGAAATCAATTTCGACTCCTTCCATCTCAAACAGTTTTCCGTACTGCTTGGTTAGGGAGTTCTTTGGTTCGGTTAGAATCTGAATTAAAGCCGACTCGTCCAACTCTTCTAGAGTTGCAATGACGGGCAGCCTACCGACAAACTCTGGAATCAACCCATACTTGACCATATCTTCGGGTTCAACATCACGAAGGGTCTCACCTACCGCTTTTCCAGCATCGATGCTTTTAACGTTGGCTGAAAACCCGATCCCGCCCTTTGCTGAACGATCTTGGATAAGTTTCTCTAAGCCTGAAAATGCGCCGCCACAGATGAATAAAATCTCAGCTGTGTTAACTTGCAAAAATTCTTGTTGTGGGTGCTTACGTCCGCCTTGAGGAGGCACAGAAGCCACTGTACCTTCGATGAGTTTCAACAACGCCTGCTGAACGCCTTCCCCCGACACATCACGCGTAATAGAGGGATTATCTGACTTGCGAGAAATCTTGTCAATTTCATCAATATATACGATTCCGCGTTGGGCTTTCTCAACGTCGTAGTCGCATTTTTGAAGAAGTTTTTGAATGATGTTTTCGACATCTTCACCAACATAACCAGCTTCGGTGAGCGTCGTAGCGTCAGCAATAGTGAATGGCACATCAAGAAGACGCGCGAGTGTTTCAGCCAACAGAGTTTTACCGCTGCCTGTAGGGCCAATGAGCAGGATGTTACTCTTACCTAGCTCTACTGCATCTTTGTTTTTGCTGCTCGAACTGTGATCTAAACGCTTGTAGTGGTTGTAAACTGCCACAGAAAGCACTTTTTTGGCCCAACTCTGACCGATTACATATTGATCGAGGATATCGTTAATTTCGATAGGCGTTGGCAGTTTTTCCTGCTCGGCCTCAGGAGTGCTCTCCTCGATCTCCTCACGGATAATATCGTTGCACAAATCTACGCATTCGTCACAAACGAATACCGAAGGTCCTGCAATTAATTTACGTACTTCGTGTTGGCTCTTCCCGCAAAAAGAACAATACAGAAGCTTGCCGCCGTCTTCATTTTTTCCACTGCGATCATCAGACATCGTTGTACCCTACCGTATTCAATCTATCTAAGAGCCTGTCGACTTATACTTAGGTTGTATGTGTTACGACAAGAGTATCGCTTGAGCTATCGTTTCAGTCAAAGCGATATACCGAATGACATCGAATCAATTATTCGTCGTTCGTCGGCGCAACAAGTCTACGTTCTAGCACCTCGTCGATCAGGCCATATTTGACCGCGCTTGCACTATCCATGAAATTATCGCGGTCGGTATCTTCAGCGATCTTATCAATATCTTGCTTAGTGTGCTCGGCAAGTATTCGATTCAAGCGATTTTTAATATCTATAATTTCTTGGGCATGGATAGCAATATCCGAAGCTTGCCCTTGAAAGCCGCCTAACGGCTGGTGAATCATAACTCGGGAATTCGGTAAGCAATAACGCTTTCCAGCAGCACCGCCGGCCAATAATAATGCGCCCATGCTGGCGGCTTGGCCAACGCAAAGTGTGCTTACATCAGGTTTAATAAACTGCATGGTGTCATATATCGCCATTCCAGCGGTAACCGAACCGCCGGGGGAGTTTATGTAAAGATGAATATCTTTGTCTGGGTTTTCAGACTCAAGGAAAAGTAGTTGCGCAACCACCAAATTTGCCATGTGATCTTCAACTGCCCCAACCAAGAAAATCACTCGTTCTTTCAGCAGTCTCGAGAAGATATCGTAAGATCGCTCTCCTCTCGAGGTTTGCTCTACAACCATGGGTACCAGAGCCATTGCGTGTATCCTTATCTAAATGAGTATAATTACAGAACTGCTGAGCGACCCGTACCTTTAAAAGGATTCGTTGCCCGCGCTCTGCGTCATCAGGTCTTTGTAATTGTAAGTTTTATCAACTGTTTTAGCCGATTCTAGCAATTTCTCAACCACCAGCTCTTCTAATATAGCAGACTCAACCGAGGCCAGCTCTTTATCGTTGTTATAATACCATTCGATGACTTGCTGAGGTTCGGGGTATCCAGCTGCCGTTTCTTCAATCTTGGCGCGCACACGCCCAGCATCAGCTTCAATGCTGTGCTCGCGGACGATTTCGCCGACTAATAAGCTCAGTTTCAGGCGGCGCTCTGCGGTTTCTCTGAACCCATCCATCAACGTTCCGATGACTTCATTCATGCCTTCAGTGCCCATTTGCGAGCTAAACTGCTGGCCGTATTGGCTAACTTCACGCTCAACCAGTGCTTTAGGCACTTCAACTTCATTTTTCTCGATGAGTTGATCAAACGCACTTTTCTTTTTCTGGCTAATTGCAGCATTTTCGAGCTCTCGCTCCATGTTGCTCTTTAGTTTTTCTTTGAATTCTTCTATGGTTTTGTCTTCAAAACCAAATTCTTTAATGAACTCTTCATCCAATTCTGGCAACGCAGACTCATTGACTTGATTGACCTTCACAGTAAATACGACAGCCTTGCCGGCGAGTTCATCTGCTTTATAGTCTTCAGGGAATGTCAATTCAAGTGTTTTCTCATCACCTGCTTTAGCACCAACCAAACCAGACTCAAATCCTTCAATCATGGTGCCGCTGCCAAGCTCTAGCTCAACATCTACGCCAGACCCGCCTTCAAAAGCATCGCCATCAAGCAAGCCGTCGAAATCAATTTTCAATTGATCGCTATCTGCTGCTGCACGCTCGACTTCAGACCATGTGGCCTTTTGCTTTCTTAGGTTTTCAATGAGCTCGTCTTGGTCTTCTTGGTTTAATTCGGCAACCGGGTTTTCAATTTCGAGAGTTGAAAAGTCGTTTAAGGAAATTTCCGGAAATACTTCAAACACGGCTGTGAATACAACATCTTTGCCGAGCTCAACGGTACCCGGATCAATTACCGGTTCGCTAACAGGGTTAAGTTCTTCTTGCTGAAGAGCGCCGAAATAGCTCTCTTGGATCACTTCGCCCACCACCTCATTGAGGATACTGTCACCGTAGCGCTGACGGATGACTCGAGCAGGGACTTTTCCGGCTCGGAAACCATTAAGTGAAACGGTTTGAGTGGCTTTCTGAACTCGTTTATCAACTTCGCCTTCGACCCGATCTGCAGGAACGGTTATCGTTAGCTTACGTTCTAAGCCAGAAAGGCTTTCCACTGAAACTTGCATCTGTTTTCCTCACAGGAGAATAAATAGATCAGGGAGAGATCAACCATGGGCCGCAAGATAGATTAGGCATCTTGCTAAATCTACAACCGATATTTTGAATTGTATAAATTGGTGCGAAAGGAGAGACTCGAACTCTCACGTCTTACGACACTGGAACCTAAATCCAGCGCGTCTACCAATTCCGCCACTTTCGCAAATTTAGTTTTGAATATTTCGAATATTTAACTAGACCAGTGATCTGAACAGACCTTACCGACCATTGCTTGCCCGTTAATTTAAAGTAAATCAATGTAGGTAAACTGGCTATTTTCGAGCTGCAGGATTCTGCCACAATAACCGTGGCTGCACAAGCATAGTCTGCAACTTACATTGTATGAGTTGGCCGGCCTGAATCGAGCGAACCTGCAAGATAATTTTCAATTTTTTGCCTAGCGGCATTATCGTCCGCGAACTGCACACCAATTCCTGCCGCGCGGTTGTTTTGAGCTCCTTTAGGGGTAACCCACACCACTTTCCCCGCTACGGGTAACTTTTCTGGTTCTTCCATTAAGTTCAGCAACATAAACACTTCATCGCCAAGGCGATATTGCTTACTTGTTGGGATGAATAGCCCGCCGTTATTGATAAACGGCATATAGGCGGCATACAAAATAGCCTTATCTTTAATCGTTAAAGATAAAATTCCATTTCCGGAGGCTTGTTTGGGTCTCACTCGTAGATTACTCAGTGGTATTTCGTGTTTTTATGATTGCTAACTTTTAACCGCAAACACATAAGGTCACGATCAAGCGGTTTAACTATAGCCCAATTCTAGTCCAATTCTTACTTTTCAGCTTGCATTGACTCAACGCGCTCTAGCGTGTGATTCGCTGCCAGTTCATCAATAGGTCCTCTAATATCAACTGCTTATTGATATTAGATACCGCTCGGCTATCGCTAAACGCACGCTGTACAGCGCCTTGAAATTGTAGCAAATCAACCATCGGTAATGCTTGCGTAGATGCTTCGAGTGCGGGGTACCCTATTTTCATTGCTTTTTCGTCAGGTATATTAATCGCTCGAACCAAGTTAGCGATCCAACTGGACACCCACGTGAGTAGCTGCGGCAACTCTAGATCAGACAAACCTTTTGCTTCGTGAACAACGTTTGAGCGCCCGCAAGACAGGGCTTCAAAGGCGGCAAAAAAACTACTGTATTTCGAGCGGCTGGTCGGCAGCATGAGTAGTTCGGCAGCCAATGGCGCATCAGCAGCCAATAACATGGGTAACTCCCAATTCTCACGCGCATCGGTTCGCGACTCTAACCATTTAAGCCCAACCGATTGATGCGGCGTTATAAACCGGACTAACTGGCAGCGGCTTCGAACGGTAATCGGTAGCTGCATCTCTCTACTGGTTACAAGCAGGAAATAAGTACCTGCGGGGGGCTCTTCAAGACTTTTCAATAACGCATTCGCAGCGTTACGGTTCATACTCTCTGCGTTTTCTATCACCACCACTTTGGCTATCGCTGATTCCGAGGTACGGTTTGTAAACTCGTCCAGCGCTCGAATATCATCGATTTTAATGGCGCTACCCGGTTTTTCCGGTGCAATTCGTAGAAAGTCGGGGTGCACTTGGGTTTGTATCAAGTGGCAATTCCGGCATGACCGACAAGCCTTATCGGCCACTTTTGCGGTGCAAAACATAAAAAGACCC
This sequence comes from Pseudomonadales bacterium, assembly GCA_016763075.1. Taxonomy (GTDB): domain Bacteria; phylum Pseudomonadota; class Gammaproteobacteria; order Pseudomonadales; family JAHRWD01; genus JAHRWD01. The sequence goes on along the minus strand of JAESUM010000093.1, from coordinate 12,804 downwards.
AACGCAAACGCAAATTCTTGCTTACCGAGGCCTTGAGCCCCGCACAGTATTTGCGCATGTGGCATCGAGCCGCCTTCAAACAAAGAACACAATTGCTGCCATTGACTAGTTTGCCAAGGTAGCGGGACTTCTACCGGCGGAAGTTTTGGAGCCTCAATTTCTTTGAGATTTTTTTTCATCGCAGGCTCGCTAACCACTGATCCAACGCTTCGACTAATTGCTCTGCAACCTGCTCCGGCGCTTTACTCGCATCAATTATTTTTACGCGCCAGGGCTGCTGCTTGGCCCTTTCTCGGTATCCTGCGCGGACTTTTTCAAAGAACTCTTGTTGCTCTAATTCAAACCGGTCTGGCTCACTGCGCTGCCGCGCTCGCTCCAGACCAACTTCGACAGGCAAATCTAACAAAAGCGTCAATGCGGGCTGAAAACCGCCCTGAACCAAGGTTTCCAGCGCAACAATTTGATCTGTTGATAACCCACGACCAGCACCCTGATAAGCGTAAGTTGCATCGGTGAATCGGTCGCTTAAAACCCATTTACCGGCTTTTATATTTGGCAGAATCCAGCCGTTAAGGTGCTGTGCACGTGCGGCAAACACCAGCAATAACTCCGCTAATCCATCGACCTGTTCATCGCGTGCTTCAAGCAAGATATCTCTAATTTGCTCGGCCAATGGCGTACCGCCGGGTTCACGGGTGCAAACTAGCGGTATTTCATTTTGTAGCGCCCACTGTTGAATATGCTCGATACAAGTGGATTTTCCCGCGCCTTCGGTGCCTTCAACGGTAATAAACTGACTAACAGGTACATTCATCCAAATAGCCCTTAAACTTATTGAGGCCCGGTAGTGGGGCTTGAGCGGTAATCTTTGCGGCGCCCAGAGCGTTGGTACAACTCGACGGCTTTACGGTGCTCCGCCAAGGTTGCTGAAAAGTAGTGGCTGCCATCGCCCTTACCGACAAAATACAATGCTTTACCGGCTGCCGGATGCAGCGCTGCCTCAATGGATGCTTTGCCTGGCAACGCGATGGGCGTGGGCGGTAGGCCGTTAATTCGGTAGGTATTGTACGGCGTATGGCGCTTAAGATCTGTGCGGCTGATGTTGCCTTTGTACTGATCAGCCATGCCAAAAATAACCGTTGGGTCCGATTGCAAGCGCATACCCAGACGCAACCTACGTACGAATACTCCAGCGATTTGTCGTCGCTCGCTCGCGGCCCCGGTTTCCTTTTCAATAATAGAGGCCATTACCAATGCCTCATCAACTTCTGAATAAGGCAACTCCTTCGCTCGCTTCGGCCATGCTAACTTGAGGAAATCAGTCATTTTAGACGCCGAACGGTGCAGTAACGCTAAATCTGTTGAGGCCGCGATATAAAGATAGGTGTCGGGGAAGAACCTTCCTTCAGGGGATACACCTCTCATACCAAGTGCTGCCATAACCTGTTGGTCAGTCATGTTGGTGATGTGTTGCCCTAACCGTGACTGCTGCGCAAGCGCAGAGCGCAGGGTTGAAAAATTCCAACCTTCTATGAACGTTACGGGGAACTGCTGCACGCTCCCCGCCACGAGTAGGTTTATAAAATCAGTGGGCGTTGTACCTGGTAATATGCGGTATTCACCCGCTTGTATGCGCCGTGCTTGGTCGGTAAAGCGCGCGTACAACACCATTGCTTGCGGGACACGAATGATATTTTCTTTGTGTAGTCGGGCTGCAATACTGGCAAGCGTTGTGCCTCTTTCTACCACTACCGCATGGCCGTTTGCGCCAATATTCATTGGGGTGGATATATTCTTTTGAAACCAATACGTGCCTGCGGAAGTGCATACGCACACACCAAACAGCATCAACCCTAATATTTTCCAGCGCAGATTCTTCACTGTGGATAAAGCTTAGATTCGATCAACGTTTGAAACGCTCGAGCTACGCTAAATTCATCGCTGTACTCTTTATGCCGCGAAAGCTCACCGGTATCGTCAACCAATAACCGCACCGGCCATATGCCGAATACACTATTACAAACGAACAATTGCTGTGCTTCGAATAGCTCGTCCAGCGCTATGTTTTTGGTTCGAATGGTAAAACCCAGATCGTTAGCATGCTTGAGTATAAAACGGCGCATGACGCCTTCTACTCCCGCTCCATTTAATTCTGAAGTGATTAACTCACCGGAGGTTACGGCGAAAAAATTACTCATGGTGCCGTCAATGACATGACCTTCAGCGCTACACATCAGCCCTTCAGCATATTCGTTGCCATTCCATTCTGAACGCGCCAATACTTGCTCGAGACGATTGAGGTGTTTGATGCCAGCCAATTGAGGGTTAAGCCCCAATTGGGTACTGCAGACCCGTACAGCAACGCCCAGCTGATAGCGCTGAGCATCCGCAACGCTGTAATCAGAGTGAGATAAAATTCGAGTGGGGGTATTTGCGCCAATGGGGGAATAGCCGCGTTTGCCGGGGCCGCGGGTGACCATGATTTTGATCACGTGGTCTGACGATGCAAGCAAGCTAGATTGGGCTTTATTACTGATCAGTTGTTGCAGGTCGGCTTCAATGCCCGCTAGATCAAGCTGAATACCTAAACGCTGACAGCCAGCTGTAAGACGATCTTTGTGATAGGGCCATAGCGGGGTTTCGCCGTTGTGCACTCTTACGGTCTCAAACAAGCCGTCGCCGTACGCCAAACCCCTGTCGTTAACGGGAATTGAATTCGATTCAATCCCGTTAACTAATACGATGGAGCCGGTTGATGCCATGATGAGGTTATCCAATAATCAGGCAAAAGAGCAAGACTTAGCTTAGCTTGCTAAAGATCACCGATCCGTTGGTACCACCAAAGCCAAACGAGTTGGAAATTACGGTATCCAATTTCAAGTTTCGTGCGGTGTTTGCGACGTAATCCAGGTGACAGCCTTCATCAGGGTTATCTAAGTTGATGGTTGGCGGTGCAACTTGGTCAAGCAGCGCTTTCACGCAGAAGATCGCTTCAACCGCGCCAGCAGCACCTAAAAGGTGTCCGATGGAAGACTTAGTAGAGCTCATCACCAACTTTTTGGCGTGGTCTCCAAATACCGATTCAGCAGCCTGAGACTCGGCAATATCACCCGCAGGTGTTGAGGTACCGTGGGCATTGATATAGTCCATTTGGTCGGCGTTTATGCCGGCATCAGCCATTGCAGCTTTCATAGCGGCTGCTGCACCACGGCCGTTTTCTGGCGGCGAGGTCATATGGAATGCGTCTGCGCTCATGCCAAAGCCGGTTAGCTCAGCAAGAATATTGGCGCCACGTGCTTTAGCAAAAGCATATTCTTCAAGAACCATTGCTCCGGCTCCATCACCTAATACGAATCCGTCTCTATCACGATCCCATGGGCGACTAGCCGCCTGCGGGTCATCGTTACGAGTTGAAAGCGCACGTGCTGCACCGAAACCAGCCACACCCAATTCAGAGGTTGCCATTTCGGCACCGCCAGCGATCATCACATCGGCATCGCCATACGAAATCATGCGTGCCGCCATACCAATATTATGAGTACCGGTGGTGCATGCAGTGGCTATCGAGATATTTGGACCACGGTAACCGTACATAATCGAGAGGTTTCCAGCGATCATGTTGACGATAGAACCAGGAATGAAAAACGGTGATATCCGTTTTGGTCCTTTGTCTCGGTATATATCGCGATTCGCCTCGATATTGGGCAAGCCGCCAATGCCAGAGCCTATCGCTACACCTACGCGATCCGCTTGTTCATCAGAAATTTCTAATCCAGCATCTTTGATGGCCTGAATGCCTGCAACCAAACCGTATTGGATAAATATATCCTGTCTTTTCGCATCTTTAGCTGAGTAGTACTCAGACACGTCAAGGCCTTTAACAGAGGCGGAAAACTGCGTGCCAAGCCCCGACACATCAAAAGCCTCGATAGTAGCAACGCCACTTTTGCCTTTTAATATGTTTTCCCAGGTCTCATCAACAGTGTTACCCAAAGGGCTAACCATACCCATACCAGTAACTACTACACGACGTTTGGACACGTTCCGCACTCCTTATATTTAACCCAAAAGAAAAGCCGCCTCACATACGCAAGAACGGCTCTACAATACTACTTAGCTGTCAATACTCAACAGACATTACTCAACGAACAATAATGACGGCTCTGATTTAGCCGTTTGCTTGAACGTAATCAATCGCTTCCTGAACAGAAGTGATTTTTTCCGCGTCGTCATCAGGAATTTCAGTTTCGAATTCATCTTCGAGAGCCATTACTAATTCAACCGTATCCAGTGAATCAGCGCCGAGGTCTTCAACGAAGGAGGCTGTGCCTACAACTTCTTCCTCTTTAACGCCCAGCTGCTCACAAACAATCTTTTTTACACGTTCTTCTATGGTGCTCATGGTTGTCCAAACACTCCTAACCTTGGTGGTCTTATCTATTTAAAATCATTACACATATCGAGGAACTGTCATTACGTTCAAAATAACAACAATTCGTTCAAATTCTAATCAACTTAGCCGTTGGATGCGCTAATTCTAACTTTTTTTAAAAACGATGTAATCTGTTTCGGTACTTTTGTTGCCCCGAATCATCATAAATTCAGTTTTCAGCATAGCAATGACTCTACGAAAAGCCTGTTTACGCTGTTTTATTACGCCATGTAGAGGCCGCCATTCACATGCAGTGTCTCGCCAGTAATGTAACCCGCTGAATCCGAGCACAAAAATGCAACAACCGCTGCAACCTCTTCGGGTGCGCCAAGGCGCTTGAGAGGGATTTGAGAAGCCAGTGAATCTCGCTGGCTTTCTTCCAGCGCTTTGGTCATGTCGGTGTCAATAAAACCCGGGGCAACAGAATTAACGGTAACGCCGCGACTACCGATCTCTCGTGCTAGTGCCCGCGTAAAACCCTCTACACCTGCTTTTGAGGCAGCATAGTTGGTTTGGCCTGCATTGCCCATCGAACCCACAACCGAGCTGACGTTCACAATTCGGCCCCATCGCGCCTTACTCATTCCACGCAGGCACGCTTTCGAGACGCTGTACATTGAGCCAAGGTTGGTGCTGATAACATCCTGCCATTCGTCTTCCTTCATTCGCATCAGCAAGTTGTCTTTAGTGATGCCAGCGTTATTTACCAGAATTTCTGGCGCGCCATATTCTGTCTGAATCTCTTTGAGTACCGACTGTACTTCAGCGAGATCAGTGACATTAAGCTTAAACCCACGACCTTTAATACCTTGCTCGCTAAAGCGCTGGGTAATCGCAGCGGCTCCAGCATCGGTGGTGGCTGTCCCAAGTACACAGGCGGACTGCTCGCCCAGCTGTGTTGCAATGGCGCGGCCTATTCCTCGGCTTGCACCGGTCACTAACGCTACTTTTCCTTCCAAACTCATTTCAAGCTCCAAATAATTGGGGTGATTGACGGCTTACTGTGCGGCCAATGTTTCTAGTGCCGCGGCTAAACCTGCAGATTCAGCAATTGGATATGCTGTAATCGAGCGATCAATTCGCTTCGCAAGGCCACATAACACTTTACCGGGGCCCGCTTCTACCAACGTATTAATACCTTTGCCGGCCATTAACTGAACGGACTCGGCCCAACGAACCGGGCTATATAGCTGCGCAACCAAGTTAGCGCGTATTTGCCCAGGCTCGCCGCAAGGTTCCGCCGTTACGTTTTGCACGACGGTAATACTCGGCGTTTTAATTTCAATGGATTCTAAATCAAGCGCTAGTTGCTTCGCTGCCGGCTCCATCAATGCGCTATGTGATGGTACGCTTACTGCCAATGGCATGGCACGTTTTGCGCCTTTGTCTTTGGCAATGACCATAGCGCGTTCAATCGCTTCTGCATTGCCCGCGATAGCAATTTGTCCTGGCGAATTGTAATTCACTGCGGAAACCACCTGCCCTTGAGCCGCTTCTTCACAGGCTGCAACGACATCTGCGTCATTTAAACCGATAATAACAGCCATCCCGCCAACACCCTGAGGAACCGCGGCTTGCATATACTGGCCACGTGATTGCACCAGTTTAACGGCATCAGAGAATCCAATGGCGCCGGAGCAAACCATTGCTGAATATTCACCCAAACTGTGGCCTGCCATCATGCTTGGTTTAACGTTACTGCGATCCTGCCAAAGGCGCCAAAGCGATACGCTGGCGGTTAGTAGTGCTGGTTGAGTAATTTCGGTTTTCGCGAGGCTTGAATCCGGGTCGTTTTGACAAAGATCCCACAGGTCGTAGCCAAGAACTTCTGAGGCTTCAGAAAAGCACTGCTGAACAATAGCGCTTTCTACAGCAACATCAGAAAGCATGCCCGCATGCTGGGACCCTTGGCCTGGAAATACGAATGCGATGTTGTTACTCATGTAAACCTCTTAAAAATCTTGGTTTTGCCGCTTTGACCCAAGCCATGCTCGGAGGGCAGTTATTATTGTAAAACAATGTTATGACTAAATTAATGATGCCCTGGCGCGACTCGCTTACGAATTTGATTCGGCAAATCTGACTCCACCGCTGCAATAGCGGTGTATAGCGCTTGCTCAAAGCTCGACTGATCAGCGGCTCCGTGACTCTTAACCACGATACCCTGCAACCCCAAAAAACTAGCGCCATTATACTTACGTGGGTCAAGCTGGCCACGCACCGTACTCAACAACGCCGATATCGTACTAGAATGTTCGCCGATAAGTTCTTTCTTGTTAATTTGCTTAGCCAGCAGTTGGTCAACCATAGAGGCAACCCCTTCCATGGTTTTCAACATCATGTTTCCAACAAAGCCATCACAAACCGCAATATCGACTCGCCCTTCAAAGATATCACTGGGTTCAACAAAACCAATATAGTTTAACGGTTCGATTTTGCGGATAAGCTCATCGGCCAATTGAACCAACTCATTACCTTTGCCCACCTCTTTACCCATGTTCAAAATACCAACGCGCGGAGAGGCTATGTCGTATATCGCTTCAAGCATGGCATTTGCCATTACTGCAAACTGACAAAGAGACTGTGGCTGAACCGCTGCATTAGCGCCCAAATCGAGTATAAAGCAACGACCATCAAGCGTTGGAAATGCGCTTACAATGGCTGGACGATCAACACCCGGAAAGGTTTTTAATAGGTAGCAGCCAATCGCTAGCAGTGCGCCGGTATTCCCAGCACTCACACACGCCTGTGCGGCAGTTTGGCTTACCAGCTCGATCGCTTGGTAAGTAGACGAATTCTTCTTTTTTCTTAGGGCAATGGAAGGCTTGTCGTCCATCTGAATAACCTCTTCAGTATGAACGATTTGAATACGATCAGACGCAGCAGTGCCGAACGCAGCAATTTGCGACTCGATCTCTGACTGGTCACCGACCAAAGTTAGGGACAACGTGGGGAGCTTTTGCAGAACTGCAAGAGAAGCAGGGACAGTTACGGCGGAGCCATAGTCCCCGCCCATAACATCTACCGCCAGATGAATGACGGAATCCAACGTTTAATCTTCGGAGCTGATCTCGAGCACTTTCTTACCTTTGTAGAATCCATCAGCCGTAATGTGGTGACGACGGTGAGTTTCACCGGAAGTGGGGTCAATCGAAAGTGTTGGACCAGAAAGCGCATCGTGTGAGCGGCGCATGCCACGTCGTGAACGGGTCACTTTACTTTTTTGTACAGCCATGACTTGTATACCTTTTCTTTAACAAAAATTTAGTGCTTAAGAATCTCTAAAACACTAAACGGATTTTCTACTGAAACTTCAATATCTTGTTCTTTCTCTGCATCTTCATCTACAAAACCACAGTTTTCGTCGTGGTAGCCAACAATAGGCAATGCGAGAATTAAATCATCTTCAATCAAACAGCGTAACGATAAAAACCCTGATCGATCAGCCATAATAGGCTCGTATCTATCAGGAAGTTCGTTGACCGCGTCGTCGTCTGCAACCAATGCTAAGTTTATATTTGCGGTTACGCTGTGCAGCATTTTATCCATACAGCGCTGGCAAATTAACTCTACTTTAGTAGATGCAGAACCGGCAATGGTTGTATGGCCTTGCTCATCTTCGCCAAACTCTAACTCTAGCTCAACAACACCATCGCTTCCTACCAGTTGTTCACACAGGCGATCCAAGTCGCTCAGCGGGAGTTCTCCACGCATGACAATACGACGTTGCGCCAATCGGGCGGGGTTTACTGTTTTTGGTAGGCGCTCCTGTTGCATAGCCGCGCAATCATAGGGAGATCATAGGGCACTGTCAAAAAATATTATCGGCGGCGCCCAAGCTTCAATCTGCTTAACGCATTGAGCGGTATTCTTCTAACCCAAGATTACGAGCCAACGTATTGCCAATGCTCGTGCCAAGCCTATCGGTGAAGCGCTTGAATGGGCTTGGGCGCAGGGTGTAATCGACCAATTTTTCTTCGCCAATCACCTCACGCGCTACATACCCGGGGCTACCAAGACCATCAATCAAACCAAGTTCGAGTGACTGCTGGCCTGTCCAGATTAGCCCGCTAAACAACTTATGCCCTTCAGTGAGTTTTAATCGGTCACCGCGCCCTTCTTTAACTTTGCCAATAAACTGCTGGTGGGTTGTTTTTAATACCCCTTCCCAGAACACTTTTTCTTCTTCAACTACAGGAGAGAACGGGTCTAAAAACGCTTTATGGTCTCCTGATGTGAACTTTCTGCGCTCTATTCCAAGCTTTTTGATCACCTCAGTAAAACCAAAGCCAGCAGCAGTGACACCAATTGAGCCGACCAAACTGGCCTTATCGGCCCATATTTCGTCTGAAGCTGCTGCTATATAGTAGGCACCGGATGCACCTAAATCACCGATAACAGAATATAGTTTTTTGTCCGGATACTTTTCACGCAGGCGCTTAATTTCATCGTACACATAACCCGACTGAACCGGTGAGCCGCCAGGGCTGTTAATCCGAAGCATGACAGCAACGCTATCTTCATTTGAAAACGCTTTACGTAGCGCGCCAGCAATGCTGTCTGCATTGGCGTCTTGATTGGCAGCGATAACGCCTTGGATATCCACGTACGCAGTGTGAGCGCCTTTGCTAGAACTAGCCTCGTCAAACACTTCGCTGCGCGAGGAGAACATCAATACAATAGAAATGAGATACCCAAACCCGAGCAACTTAAAGAATATTCCCCAGCGCCTTGAGCGCCGCTGCTCACTGAGCATTGAACCCATCGTTTTTTCGATGAGTTTCCATTCTTTGCTGTCTTTGCTAGCACTGCCAGAATTTCCGGCATTCGATGCTACGGGCGAATCCTCACGCCATTGGTTATCACTCATACAGTTATTCTCAAGTATGGGTTTACAAAACCCGGTTAAACGAGCCAGCACTTCAAGTGCTCACAATTCAGATATCGCAACTTCACAACCTAATAATACTAGACCACCGAATCATTTATTGCGGGAATCCTCTGGCGACAAGCGATTCAGCGCGGCCTGCAAAGATTTATCGATACGTGCTTCTACTATTACTTGTTCAGCGGTATCCGGGTGTTGGAATTCTATTCGCATTGAATGAAGGAACAAGCGCTTAACGCCGTGGCGCGCAAAAGTACTGTTCGCATCGTCGTCGCCATATTTAGTGTCGCCAACAATCGGAAAACCGGAATACTGAGTATGCACCCTAATCTGGTGAGTGCGCCCGGTAATAAGGTCTGCCTCTAATAGTGTTGCGCCCGAAAAACGTTGAATTACTTTAAAGTCAGTACGACTGGCTTTGCCATCTGCCGAAACAACGACGATTCGCTCGCCTGACTTTTGTACATTTTTTTGCAACGCGACTTCAACGCGGCGCTTTCTGGCAGGCCACCGACCTACGACCAACATTTGGTAGGTTTTGCTCATCGAGCTGAATCGCAGCTGGTTCTGCAAGTTCTTCAAGCTGCTGCGGTTTTTTGCAACAATAATACAACCAGAGGTATCTCGATCAAGCCTATGCACCAGCTCAAGACTTCGTTGCTCGGGACGTAACTTACGCAATGCCTCAATCAAACCAAAACTGACACCACTACCACCGTGAACAGCCAAACCCGATGGCTTATTGATCACCAAGAGGTGATCATCCTCGTACAGCACGCCAGTTTTCAGCGCCGAACTCACCCATGCCGGCAACGCATCACCATAGGATTTTTTATCCAGCGACCCTGTACCAATGGGCGGAATACGAACCTTATCGCCGGCCTTTAGACGATACTGAGCGCTCTTACGCCCACTGTTAACCCGCACCTCGCCTTTTCGGATTGCCCGATAGATCCTGTTTTTTGGAATATCATCCCAGTAAAACATCAAAAAATTATCTAATCGCTGCCCAACCGATTCCGAAGGGATATCGACCAGCGCAACTTTAAAACGTACTTGTTCGGACGATTCGCCCATTCACCACCCCGATGATGCTCTCTATATGGCCACGTGCATTTCCGCACGATGTATTTTTCGGCATTCTACACCTAAAAGAGATAACCCCCCTGACAAATAATTGCCGAATCGGCGTTCCAGCATGGCAACGCAATTCAGCAATAAACACGTTAAATTTGAAGGGGTTAATAAAAGGTGCTATATTTCCGAGTTAGTTGGGTTGTCTCTACTTCAAGCTGAAGAGAGTAGCTGTAACGGTATTGCGTTAACATCACTTTTGAAGCAATGATTCTTCCAGTCGATATATAAACTGGCGCTTTCATTAAAAAGTGCGCATCCCCAACAATTTAGATCTGCATCTGACGCATTCATATTTTTTGCCTCACCCTAACCAAGTTAAGACAAGGTACGCGGAGCAGACACTTACAGGATTTTACACCGATCACCGAACGTGATCGCTGGACAATATTTTACTCGGCTAACAATATATCCGAGCTGACGAACACGTTTTATGCCTGCGCAAAGAATCGCGCGGTACTTTTAAGATTTTAAACCGGGATCAAATCCCCGCTAATAAAAGGTCTTATTTTGTAGCTTTGTGATGATCACATAGCCTCTCGTTTTTTGGAACTTTACAGAAACACACCACGGTACATACTACTCTGGAAGCTGTTTCGACATTGATGTTACGGACCGAATTGGCCATAACTCAAAAGTGTGCGGTTACTCTGGCTCAGAAGCCATCGTACTAGTTGCTGTATACCTCCACACCAACAACGAGCTGTTATTTTTAAACTAGAAAACCGATAAAACACCCTGGTCCGAAAGACCAGCGAAGGCGAAACCCGCCCCACAAATTAGTTGGTAGTATTCAAATAATTTGTGGTATTCAAGGGTTCTTATCTGTTTTTTGAATCACGCCAGCCATACGCTGTAAGACGCCAGCTCCATATGTTGTTAGCGCTATACACTAACTAATTAGTAGCGGTACAACATGAAAAAAATGCTTATCAATGCAACTCATTCTGAAGAGTTGCGTGTAGCTCTTGTCGACGGACAACGTCTGTATGACATCGATATCGAAAACAGAGGCCGAGAACAGAAGAAGGCCAACATATATAAAGGCCGTATCACTCGCATCGAGCCTAGCCTTGAAGCCGCTTTTGTAGACTATGGCGCTAACCGCCACGGCTTCCTTCCGTTAAAAGAGATCTCCAGCCAGTACTTCACCAAGTCCCCTTCTGACGTCAAAGGTCGATTCAATATTCAGGATGTGCTCTCCGAAGGGCAAGAACTGATCGTCCAAGTAGACAAAGAAGAACGTGGCAATAAAGGCGCGGCGCTCACAAGCTTCATCAGTTTGGCTGGCCGCTATTTGGTACTTATGCCAAACAATCCGCGTGCCGGCGGCATATCTCGTCGAATCGAAGGCGACGAGCGTACCGAACTTCGCGAAATACTTGCCAACTTACCCATTCCAGAAGGTATGGGTATCATCGTTCGTACCGCTGGTATTGGCCGTAGCGAAGAAGAGCTTCAGTGGGATCTTCAATACCTAATTCAGTTATGGGATGCCATCACCACTGCGGCAGACAAACCCTCACCATTTCTTATTTATCAAGAAAGCAACGTCATCATCCGAACTATTCGGGATTATCTACGACAAGATATCGATGAAGTCCTAATCGATACCAAAGAAGCTTACGAAGAAGCACTTAACTTCATCAAGCAAGTGATGCCAACCTTCGCCGAACGCATCAAACTGTATGACAACGCCACACCGCTTTTTAATCGCTTCCAAATTGAAAGCCAAATTGAAACGGCTTATCAGCACGAAGTAAAACTTCCCTCGGGCGGCTCGATTGTTATCGACCAAACCGAAGCCCTGATCTCTATCGACATCAACTCCTCGCGCTCAACCCGTGGCAGCGATATCGAAGATACCGCTCTAAACACCAACTTAGAAGCTGCAGACGAAATAGCGCGGCAACTACGACTTCGCGATGTTGGCGGACTTATTGTCATCGATTTTATCGACATGGGCCCTACGCGCAATCAACGTGAAGTTGAAAACCGCATGCGCGATGCGCTAAAAGACGATCGTGCACGCGTACAAACCGGCCGTATTTCGCGCTTTGGTTTACTCGAAATGTCTCGCCAGCGGCTACGGCCTTCGCTCGGTGAAACAAGCGCAATCATCTGCCCTCGCTGTAATGGCCAAGGCACCATTCGGGCCGATAAATCCCTCGCGTTGTCCGTGATGCGTTTAATTGAAGAAACCACTGTACGTGAGCCCGGCGCGCATATTCGCGCTATCGTGCCACTACCCGTTGCATCATTCTTGCTCAACGAAAAACGGGCACGCATCAGCGCACTTGAAGCGACATATGATTCCACCATCACCGTCATTCCAAACCCGCACATGGAA
>JAESUM010000092.1 GCA_016763075.1 Pseudomonadales bacterium | reverse complement strand
GGGTTGGGGTTGGGGTTGGGATTCAATAGAAGCTTGCCGCGCACTACCGAGCCTATCTTGGACTCTACGATCAAAATCAACCAATTCTTGCTCGGTAAATACGTTACCAAGCGACAACATGGGTTGCTCATGTTGCACTTCAGAAAAAGCACTAAGTGGCTGCGCACCAATGCGCTGAGTAGCAGATTCAGCGGTAACCAACGCGGGGTGCTGCTCTTCAAGCGCTAAAAGCTCTTGCATTAAGCGGTCATATTCCGCGTCAGGAACTTCAATTTTATCGAGAACGTAATAGAGGTAATTATGGTGGTCAATCTGATCACGTAATTCAGCAACGCGTTGCTGTGCGGATTCTGCGCCCATTAGCATCAAGCCTACCCGGGGTGTTGGAGTTTAAAATCCCGCACTTTCTGGCGCATATGTTCCAAAATTTGCCCGTTTAACGGGTTGCGACCGCTATCGAGCCAGTCGGCTCGTAATTCGGTTTTAAGGATATCTGCCAAGTTGATCATCTCATCAATGGCGACCACCGGGTCATCTGGGCCAGGCAAGGTAAAGAACAACGTTAGACCAGTCACATCAAAACCTTGTTTGGACTCCATATCAAAGGTCCCAGGTTCGCGGCTGTTAGCCAAACTAAACAGCGGTGTACTAGCGATATTTCTATCATCCTGCCGATGAAAAATACCCATATCGCCGTGCTGCATACCGTTGTCTTTTAGCAGTGGCACCAAAAGGTCGCTGCGTACGGATTCGGGTATTTGAATATGGATCACAATGATCTCTTCAATAGCTTCAGGCGTTTGAGGTTTAGCCGGAGGCTGATCGCTTTGTGATGCGAATAAAGCATCTGAAAAATCCAGCTGTTTTTGAACTGCGGCTTTGATTTTTGACGTAGCTTTGATGCTTTTGGGAGGTAACTCGTCATCAGCTTTAGAGGGCCTAACTATGCCTTTGTTTGATTCTGACGAACCTTTCGACCTGGCAAGACCCGCCTCGATACTACTTAACGAACTAGACTTAACTTCTTGAACTTCCTCGATTTTATACTCTTCAAATTCTTCATCCGACTGATTACCAACCATTTCAACAGCATCGTTATCAAGCCCATTTGCACGCCTATTGTTATGAAGTTCAGTATCATCACTTCGGTTTGATGCGGAAAATGTTTGCCTGCTTTGTTGGGTAAATTCGGACGTTGAAAACTCAGGCTCTACGTTATTGTCTTCAATAAATTCATAATCTTGGTCTTCGCTACACGGTGAATCAGCTTCCATATCGCCGGAGATAAAAGGCTCTGTTCGTACTACCCGGGCTCCGCCGTTAGGTAACTCGCCGCGCAGCAAGGCAACGCCATCACGATCCTCGGCTTCCACAGCATCGCCTTCGGACACCACTTTTAAGCGTACTTTTTGTTTCCAGTTGGTATTCATTCGACGCAAACCATCGAACAGTACTACGAGCAATACCAAACCACCGATGATGTATATCCAGTCCACCAAGCCCATCGTTGTGCCTTCCATTATGTCAGCCTTTTAACATGCTGTTAGTCAGTGTTATGTGCCTTTGCGCGAAGTATTTATTATGCACAAAAGCAATCATTAAGAAGCCGCCATAGCAACGGCTTCTTCTACGTCAACGCTTACTAGCCTTGATACGCCCGGTTCTTGCATAGTGACCCCCATTAATTGGTGAGCCATTTCCATCGAAATTTTATTATGTGTGATGTAGATGAATTGAATCGTGCTCGACATCTCTTCCAGCAGTCTTGCATAGCGGCCGGTGTTGGCATCATCCAGTGGCGCATCAACTTCGTCAAGCATACAAAATGGTGCCGGATTAAGCTGGAAAATAGCAAAAATCAACGAAATCGCTGTCAGGGCTTTTTCTCCACCTGAAAGCAAATGAATGGTGCTGTTTCGCTTGCCCGGTGGCCGTGCAGTAATGGTGACACCAGTATCAAGCAGATCTTCGCCAGTCATCTCTAGTTGAGCGTAACCACCGCCAAACACTTTAGGGAACAGCGTTTGGAATTTCTTGTTTACATCATCGAAACATTCTTTAAATTTCCCCCGGGTTTCGCGGTCAATTTTTCGAATCGCTTCTTCAAGGGTTGCCAGCGCCGCGTTCAAATCTTCTTGTTGTTCGATTAAATACTCGCAGCGTTCAGATACCGCTTTAAATTCATCTATCGCGGCTAGGTTGATCGGGCCCAAACGCTGTACACGGCGCTCGATGGTAGCCAGAGATTCTTGAAGCTGGCTTTGATCGACGCCATCTGGAATGGCCTGATAGGTTTCCAGCGCGCGAAACCCTAGCTGTTCGATCTGTTCCACCAAATTTAAGGCCTTAATTTTGGCTTCTTGGCTGCCGACTCGGAGCGTTTCAAGGCTGCCACGCAGGGCTTGAACCACTTGATCGTTATCCTCGCGTTGGGTTTCGGCTAAACGCAGCGTGTTATCCGCTTCGTTCATGGTGTCCCGTGCTTCTTGTAACTGCTTGTCGACTTCAAGACGCTTTTCAAGAAGCTCTTCAAGTTCTATTTTGAGTATTTCGAGGGGCTCAGTGGTTTCAGACAAGCTATCTCGTAGGGCTTCGAGTCGCCTCTGGTCGCCCTGCCATTGGTCTTGCAAACGCTTTAGGGTATCCCGAGTAAATTGCAGTGAGGTTTCCAAAGTCTTTTTCTCAAGGCTGAGATTTAAAAATTGCTCCTTACTTTCGCGCTCTACGTTACGAGTTTGGCTAAGGTTTTGCTGGATTTGTTCTTTTTGCAAACGCAGCTCGTTGCGACTGTCGTCGTTGTTAGCCATTTCATCTAACTTGGCTTGCAGCTTTAAGCGTGAATTACCTAGGCCTTGACGCTGCTCTTCAAGCTCTTCACTCAGCTCAACCAGTTCTTGCTCGATACGTTGCAAACGATCTAAGGTCTGCTCCCGGCGTGCTTTACGCCGCTCAATATCGGTATTGAGTTGTGAAATCTGGCGCTCTAATTGTTGGTTTTGACTGTGGGTTTTTTCTCGTTGCTGCTCGGATTCTTTTAATTGAACCAAACCTATATCTAGCTCTTGTTGAATTTGGCCGGTTGTAAGGCTCAGTTCTTCAATGCTGCTTTCTAGCACTTCAATTTGTTTTGAACGCTGAAGCATGCCTCGTTTAGGGTCGTTACGTTTGACCACACGCAACCAATTGCTACCTAGCCAGGTGCCCTCTTTGGTGATGATGGATTGTCCTTCGGTAAGCTTCGTACGCATTTCAAACGCTTGGTCAATATCATCGGCAATAAATACGCCGCCCAACAAATTTGATAAGTTCCAACTGGAAGTTACTTTATTGGCTAAACGCCGAGCAGATAATTCGCTTTGATCATCCGTGCTATGTGAGGTGTCATCACTACGCTTTTGCTGCACCAGCGCTACCGAAAAAGTCTCTATTTCCGCAAATTTGGCGCTGTAGCTCTTCGCATCATCGACGCAGAGCCCTTGCAAAAAGTCACCGAACACGACTTCAAGGGCCGAATCCCAGCCATCTTGTACATCAATTTTGCTAAACAAACGTTCGGCGTTGCTCAAGCCATTTTCATCCAGCCAAGCCTGAAAACCTTCGCCAACGTCTTGTAGCGCTGAATCTTGCAATACTTGCAGTGAACGCAGGTCGCCTTTGCTGTGCTGCAGCACACCGCGTTGTTCATCCAGTTTTGTGTAGTTAGCACGGTTATTTTCTTGTTGAAACTGAACTTCATCGGTTAGCTGAGCGAGTAATTCGTTGTGCTGTTCAGATTCCATTTCGTGCGTCATCATTTGCTCTTGCAGCTCTTCTATTGCTTGCTGCTCTGGCTCTAGTTGAAGCTGCTCCATTTCTTGGCGCAATTTGCCGGTCTGTAGTGACAATCGGTCAATGCGCTGTTCGCAATACTGTATTTGTGATTTTTCAACTTCGGCCAGTCGGGCCGGCTCTGCTGCAGATTCTTGGAACTGATCCCAGCCATGTTGCCAGTTAGACAGGGCTAGTTCATGTTGTTCAAGCTCGTCGGCATGCCCGGCAGAAAGCTCTGTCAACTGTTCTATTCGCGGGCCAACCTCATCAAAATCAGCGGTTAACCGGGTAAGTTTGTTACTGTTTTGGTCGATATCATGCTGGTTGCGTTGGATAGTAGATTCAAGCTCCGGGATCTCTCTACGCAGGCCTTCCATCCGTTCTTTTTGGTGTGTAATGCTTTGTTCGCGGCGGCTTATTTCATTGCCCCATTGGTAGAATTGCTCTTGAATAACATCACGTTTTTCGGCAGATGTATCACGCTGAATACGGCTTTGCTCTATCTGTAACGCTAGGTTGGTGGTGTTGGTGTTGGATTCTTCGAGCCGAACTTCTTCTTCTTGAATACGCTCGATAAACACGCTGGTTTGCTCGACAAATTCTTGCCACCGACAGCTTAAAAGCTGCGCTTGCTCTAAGCGTTCTTGCTCGCGGTATTCTTTATATTTACCCGCAGCCTTGGCTTGACGGTCTAAATGCCGCGCTTGTTTTTCCAGCTCATCGGACAAATCTTTAACACGGTCGAGGTTCTCGACCGTGTGCCGCATACGATTAGCCGTTTCTTTTCGTCGCTCTTTATATTTGGATATACCCGCTGCTTCTTCAAGAAACATCCGTAACTCAGCGGGCTTAGCCTCAATAATATTTGAGATCATCCCTTGTTCAATAATCGAATAACTACGCGGGCCAAGACCAGTACCAAGAAATATATCTACAATATCTCTACGACGACAACGCGTGCCGTTTAGGAAATAAGTCGATTGACCGTCGCGGGTTAGTTTACGTTTGATCGAGATTTCCGCGTACTGAGCGTACTCACCGACCAGAGTGGTTTTTGTATTATCAAATATCAGTTCTATTGTGCACTGCCCGACCGGCTTTCGGGTGCTGGAACCATTGAATATGACATCCGACATCGACTCGCCACGCAGCTGCTTAGCGGAGCTTTCGCCCATTACCCAGCGCACGGCATCAATAATATTAGATTTACCGCACCCATTGGGGCCTACCACGGCGCATAAATCGCCTGGGAAATGTACTGACGTTGGGTCAACGAAGGATTTGAACCCTGCGAGTTTTATAGTCTTTAGACGCATAATTCAAAAAAGCTTGAGTGCCCGTGAGCACGGTAGAAAGTAGAATCGAAAACGTTACTCAACGGTAACGTTCCGAGCCTGATGATTTTACAGAAGTTAGTGCTCAATCACTACTGATTGAGGAAATATAGCGTGGATTACAAGATGATGGACGCAAGGTGCGACCGGCAACGGAGGGTTATACGAATATAGCCTCCAATGACTTGGGAAAACCTACCCTACAGAGGCGGTTTCTTTACTTTTAGCTGCATGAATCGCTGCGATAACCAAGTCACGTTGCTTCGCGTAATAATCAACGACAACTGTTTTGATGATGCCCATATCTCGCAGACGAACGCCGGCGATAATATCGTTATTAAACTCAAGGCTTTCTTCCATCGAGTTTTGATTAACGGTGTCGGCGAGATGGCGTGTACGCAAAGCAACAGGCGCTAGGTTTTCGAGGATTTCTTCCAGATAGGTGTTTTTAATCAGAGGGTTAGCTTTTTGGCCAAATTTGAAGGTCATGCTGAAGAATTCTTTTTCATCGCCATTTTTAACCAGCTCTTTCATATCCCGAGCCATTTCCATAAATGGCTTCAAATCATCGCCTTTCCATATAGCAGCTACTTTTTGAGCTAGCAATACATAGAGGACAATCACAACTTCATAGAAGTTTTCGACATGCTGAATGGTTAATGCAGACACCACCGCCCCGCGGCGTGGAATAATGTCTATCAAGTGGCGAGCCTCCAAGATAAGTAACGCCTCGCGTACCGAGCCGCGACTTACCTCAAGATGCTTTGCAAATTTCTGCTCTTGAACACGTTCATGATCCCTCAGCTCACCGGTGATAATTTGCTGACCAATGTAATCAGCTATCTGCTCAGCAAGGCTGGTCGAAGCTTCAAAACTCATAAATGCGCCCCTTATTGAAGGTTGTCTAGCTAGATTGTTTATTGTAAGACAAAAAACAATCTAGGCCAAGACAATCATACGGCCAGCTATTCTGAGACCGCCTAATCAGCAGTAACTAACCGCTGCATGGCCTAGGTCTTAGGTGGCAATTGGTTTGCGTACTGGCGGCTTCATAAACAAAACAGCTATTGATGCACAGAACCCGAACGCCAGAATCACGTAAAACGGTAGGTCATAACTGCCGAGTTTATCGTATGCATATCCTGCCAAAATCGGCCCTGAAGCGGTGAGCACGGTGTAGCATAATCCAAGCAGCGCATAGATTTTTGCATAGTTCTCGGCACCAAAATAATTGGCAATAAGCGACGTAAATGCCACCAAATACAACCCGAAGCCCAAACCAAACAACACCGCAAACAAGTAAACTAACGCTTCTTGCTCCGCCCGAATCAAAACAAAAATTCCAGCCATTTCAAGAATCAAGCCTACAAACATCAATAATTTTGGATCTATGCGATCGCCCAAGGCACCACCAGAAAACCGCCCCACTGTATTGACTAAACCGACGATACCCAAAGCGCCAGCAGCCACCAACTGGGACACGCCGATATCCGTTAAATGAAGAACCACCTGACTGGTTACAACCGTGTTCCCGGTCATAGCAATCCACGATGCAAACAACATCAACCAAAATACGCGCGTTTTGAATGCTTCGCCGTGTGTCCAGTTAATCGAACTTTTATATACTTTTGCCGGCTTTTCAGTGGCCGCATTAGCTGCATCTACTGCTTCAGGGTCAATGCCATCAACAAACTGCCCCATCACAACTGGGCGTTCGCGAACAATCAAAAACCCGAGAATACCAACCGCTGCTCCAATTGCGCCAACGTAGACCCAAACAATTCGCCAGTCACCAGTCGTTGTAATCAGACTGGAAAAGAAAGGTGCAAAAACAAAGGCCCCAAGCCCGCCACAAGCCATGAATATCCCCATGGATAACGAACGACGGCGGCTAAACCATTGCGCGATCAAGTGCCCGCCAGGCACCACTGAAGACATCGACAGACCAATACCCAGTAAAAAGGAGCCAACATAGAAAGAAAGAATAGAACTGGAAAAATATAGCGCGATGGAACCCACCACCACAAAACAACCACCGAGCAACAGTGTTCTTTGGGTTTTGATCTTACTGATCAAAATAGCGATAACAGGGGCGTTCAACCCGAAGGTCAGCATCATGATAGAAAAACCTAAGGATGCCTCCGTTCGACTCCAGCCTTGCGCATCAATCATTGCGGGCATTACGACACTAAAGCCATAAAACCCACCACCAACCACCGCAAAGTAACACACACTGACGAACGCCAGCACAATCCAGCCGTAAAACACAGGAAACCCTCATAGGTAATTAATTCATTTTGGATGCAATTAAATGCTTTTTACGAACGTAAAAGGCAGGGCGTTTTAAACTCAAAAATAACATACCCATTGCACGAAAAGCCTAAGCCATCAGACCCTGCAGCAAGAAAAGAGGATTATTTTTATAAACAAAATGAGCCAAGTAAATGTGCATTAAGGCCCTAGAACATCGTCACAACGGACTATTATACCACTTTCTTTTACTTCATACTCACCCCAAAAAAAATTATGTTCAAACCCAGCGAGTTAGCCTGAGCGTTAGCATAGTACGAGGGGCGACAAGTTAGCGGTCTTCTGAGTCATCTAATATATACGCCGATAGAAACACAAGACCGATAGCACGTTAGCCCCTTAAGAATAATTAGCGATGCACTCGTAAACAGAGACTGTGCAAGTTGAATATCACCCGCCCTCTTTTAACCATAAACTGAGCCCATCAGAGCATGCCAAATGAATGAAAAACAATTTCCAAGTTTGGAAAAATATAGCCTTTTGGTTCACATTGCCTTCCATTTCGTCCGCGATCGCATTCAATACTTAACACAAGTATTGAATGCGACATACCAATACCCATTTAGACACATAGAAATTGTCATCGATACCAATACCGATGAGCTTGATTTGGCTAGCCTACCAAAAGCTAGCGAACATATTACTATTCGCCTCGAAATACATAGGGAAATGGATCACCCTTTTTTACTAACCTGGCAGCATAGACCGCAAATGCTGGCTCAATTAGATCAACATGACTATTTTATGTATATCGAGGACGACATCGTCGTTTCCAGCAATGGCATCAAAAGGTGGCACGAAGACTCGATCGACCTCTACTTCCAAGGGTACATAAGAGGTTTTATTCGCACTGAAATCACACGTGATGGTACCAGGGTTAGTACGGATCAGTATCGAAAAACCCGATTGAAAAACATCCGCTCAATTAATGGAAAACCATATTACTTACCTCAAAACCCCTATCAAGGGTTTTGGATATATAGCAAAGAGCAAATGGGCGATTTCATAAATTCGTCCTGCTGGAAAGACGGTAATTGTGACTGGTCCATACGAGAACGGGCTTCAGCGGGAATGACGTGGATAACCCCTGCACCGCGCAAAAATAACTCAAACTCACATGGGTTCGTTATACCTTTAAACAACCAGTTAAAACTCGACGAGAATGTACTGGTGGATCATGCACCAAATAATTATGCACTGGACGAGGATAGCAAGTTCGGTGTTATACCCGTTAAGCATCTGACGCAGTTGAATTACTTCGATCAACTACGCTATAGATTAAGACGAAACTTTAGCTAACAACCGATACTGAGCAGCTCCTGATCTTGCCCCGCTTTAGTGGACACCTTCTGATCATTCAGGAGGTGGGGCTCATGCCACGATATACTCAAGACTTTAAAATAAAAGCGGTAAAACTTAGCTATAAGGAAGGGATTCAGGTTAAACAGGTCGCTGAAGGTTTAGACATACATCCTTTTATATTGTCCCGCTGGCGAAAGGAATATCGCGAAGGCTTATTGCACGAGGGTGGTCAAAAGAGAGTGGGCGTGAAAAAGAGTAAACCTACCTGGTCTAAACGAGAGCTTATAGAAAACATTCGTTTAAAACGGGAAAATGAAAAGCTCAAGAAGGAGAATGACCTGTTAAAAAAGTGGCAACGGTATCTGGCGGAACAACATCAGAACGATTTGGATTTATCCAACGATACCGATCAATAAGCGTGACTACCCTATGCCGTTGGCTCGGTGTTTCTACCAGTGGATTTTACGCATGGCAGAAATGGGAAGTGAGTCAGCGCTATCTGGATGATCAGCAGCTGTTGATACTGACCACCAGGGTCTTCGAACGCCACGATGGCATATACGGCAGCCCTCGCATCTTCAAAGCGCTTAAAAAGCAGGGCATCTCTGTGAGCAGGAAACGTGTAGCACGCTTGATGCGTAGTGCTGGATTACAGGGTCGAGTGGTGAGAGTGACCCGCCGTCAACCAGGGCTCAAACGTTTCAAAGCCAGGGGGGAGAACCTGCTACTTAAGATGGATCCACCTAACCATATTAACCAGATCTGGGTGCGGACCTGACTTACCTCAAGGTCAATGGACAGTGGCAGTACCTGGCCACAGTGATGGATCAGTACTCCTGCCGAGTTTATCGTATGCATATCCTGCCAAAATCGGCCCTGAAGCGGTGAGCACGGTGTAGCATAATGGTAATCCCCCCGAAAAATAGCTGAGGTTGAAGGTGGAATTTTCTCGTAATCTATACGCAGG
>JAESUM010000091.1 GCA_016763075.1 Pseudomonadales bacterium | reverse complement strand
CCAATAGCATGGTCAGAACAACGCTGTAGCACAGCGATAAAATAAAGCCCTGATATCGCCACCACTAACCCCGCCATTGTCGACAAAATACATGTTGAAATTCCAGCAGCCATAGCTTGCACATTACTTGATCCACTAAAAGCAATGACATCAAATACTTCAATCATGCCGCTAACAGTGCCTAATAGGCCCAAAAGAGGCGCGATATTAATAAGCGTCCGAATAGTGCCCAATGCACCGTTATATTGAACGCGAGCCTGAGATAAAAGCATATCGCGGGTTGCGTGAGCAGACCACGATTGATGTTCGGGTAACGAGCGCCACTGGCCAAGTGTTTGCAGGTTGTAGGGCTTTGACTGTACCGCGAAAAACCAAAAACGTTGGGCGATTAAAAACCATAACGCGAGTGTGAGGGCAAAAATCACCAGTAATACTGGGCCACCAGCGTACAGAAAATCCTCTACAGCGCCCGCGCTGGTGATAGCCGTGCTTAGGTTTTGTAATGCTTGTTGGAGTGACTCAGGCATGGGTGCTGGTTTTTTGGGAATATTGCGCCAGCAGACCAGCGGTTTGTTCCTCTAAGGTCTCTACAATGCTGCGACTGCGGGTATTGGCAACACTGTGCAATAGCAAAATGGGTATGGCGACGGTTAGGCCTAACGCAGTGGTGATTAGCGCTTGGCTAATGCCTCCGGCCATTAGTTTTACGTCCCCGGATCCAAATAGCGTAATGACGTCAAATGTCTCGACCATGCCGGTAACAGTTCCTAAAAGACCCAAAAGTGGTGCAACACCCGCAAGCACCTTTAGTGTGCTCAGGCTTCTGCGTATAGCAGGGGTTTCCTGCAAGATTAGATCATCCAGCTTAAGCTCAAGGCGCTCGATGCTCTGACTGTCGACGTTGCTGTGGTCAGCGCCATCAAAGGCTTTGAAAATACGCCCAAGCGCGTTATTGCCGATGCTACTAGTGTTACTGGGCTCTTTGATCTGCTTTTTGATACGAAGTGCAGTGAGCGTCAGGCTCGCGATACGCTCCAGTCCAAGCAGCACCCCGGTGATGCCAATGAATATTACGATGTAGCCGACAATGCCGCCTTGTTGAATACGCTCAAGTAGGTTGGGGCGTTGAATTAATAGCGAGAGTATCGCACCACTTGACGGGTCGATCGGGGCGGTGACGACGGTGCCGGGAGCCGCATGAATAAGCCGTGTTGCGGCATGTTGGTAGGTGCTGCGCGGTTGGCGGGCAAGCTCACTAAGTTGGCCTGTTGCTGGTAAGTAGCGCATGAACTTACCGCTGGCGTTGAAGCCGACAAAGGCCCCAATTCGGGTAACAGGCACCTCAACGGCAATACCTTGAGTGTTGAGTGCAGCGGCTGAAAAGGTGGTTACGCGGCCTTGTTCGTGCATTTCTTGAGTGAGGATAAACCACAATTTTTCAATTTCTTTAGTGGTGGGCAAATCTCGGTTTTTTGCAATTGAATCGAGCAGTTGGCTGCGCCCAGGTAGCTGCGCGCTAATGATAGATTGTTCAAGCTGCGCGCTGGTATCGCCTGCAACTTGGCGTACTACTCCAAATAGCTCACCAAAATCACCAGCGCGTTGTTGCAGCCGCTGTTGTTGTTGCGAAAGGCTGGTTTCGTTGTCGTGAAATGTGCTTTCTAGGGTTTGGCTGAAGCGGGTGGCCGTGGCAATTTGTTGCTCCGCCTGCTGTAACAAACTGGCTTGCTGATCTTTAAGGGCTAAAAAGTCAGCTTCTCGTTTTTGGTGGAGCCGGTTTTCATGGATACGACCATGCTGAATTTGCTGAAGTAGCTCGGCCATGGTTTGTTGAGGGTTGGCGGCCTGGGTAGCCACCTTTGTTTGGGTGGTTGGGCTTGTGGCAATGCCATTTGTGTTTGATTCGGCAATACTGTAATTCGAGGCCAAAATAATCATCAGTGAGCAAACTATGCGCTGCAGCGTACGACTTGTGTTAACTGTTTTCACCGCTCTTGCCCCCCTGTAGTTTGGCTTGGGGTGGCGGTGCTTGATGCAGTTCCTGCAATTAATTCTGGAACGGATAACGGAATCATCAACATCGCTGGCGGCGCTTGGCGCTTGGCTACTTGGAATGCGTGTTTGATATCGGCTTTGCTGAATAAGTGCTCTGCAAGGGGTTGCCAACTTTGGCTGGGTTGATGCCATTGCCCCGTTTCTTGACCATCTAAGCTTTGGTATAGCAGGGCTATGCGGCCGATTTTAAGGAAATTAACCGTACGTGTTTGCGGGTGAAGGCTGGGGTCGATGGATGATGAAGATGTGAGTGACGAAGCCAATGACGGCGCGAACAAAGCCGCTTGGTAAGCTTCCAGCGTGCGGCCGTATTCATTTTCTATTTGATAGGCTTCGATAACACGGCGGAATTTTTCGGCGCTTGATGCATCGGGGCGCTTGATAAGCTGTTTGAGTTCAAAAACTCGATCAGCACGTTCTTCGGTTAAAAACGGAATATCGAGCGCAATGAAGCGTTCGAGTGCCAAGGTCATACGTTCAATCAAAGGTAGGATTTCGCGCTCGGTTTCGATGATGCGCTGAATTTCGCCTTCGAGCCGCAGGTGTTCTTTTTGCTGCGCAGCAATCAATTGCTGCAGTTGGCGATTATAAGCATTGAGAGATTCAAGTTGCTGAAGCTTATTTTTGTATTGATTGAGTAAGCGTTGGGTTGAATCGTCGATTTGATTAATGGTTTGCTGTGATTTTGCACCGGCTTGAATCAGCGCGCGAGATTGCTCGGTTGCGGGAGCAAACGCAGAGGCAGCTACCGTGGAGCCCGCCAGTGATGCTATGGCGGTTAGCAGTAACGCAAAAGGCAGGCGTAGCCGCAACGAAGTACTGGCTGGGCCTGCGCGATAAACAACAGATGACATCATGAATAAACTCTAAAAGCAGGGAAAGAACACAATTGCACGCACAAATGGATTGAGTGTGACCGAATTATACCTGCAGTTTAAAAGGTAACCTATGCGCTAAACGTGATATTCGAAAAGGAAATATGTTGAGAGCGGAGCAGCGTTCATTACAACCGTAGGCCAATATCGGCTATGGCTAAATTGGCTGGCGAGCGGCGTTGGTGCAGTCGTGCCGCCTAAGCTTTGTAGGTCTTAGTTAACGGTCGAAATACCTGGGCAGGGAGGTCGAGTTTGCAGGTATATGGGCCAGTGGTGGGCCCATGCGAATAGGCGCAGGGGGCTTCAGAAACATTTTTTCTGCCAGTACGTTGGTTCTTAGTCAACATAACTTCGATAATGCGCTATACCTGTTAAGGAGCCATTGTGATCAAATTTTGCACTGGCCACAGTATTTACGTTGAGTTTTTCGTATCGGGCTGCTGTCATCTAAAGAATCATGTTAATCGATGAGAGCGGTAGTTGTTCCCGATGTGCTCGTGGAGCAAGGCTTGCCAGTAATGAAAAGCTCGTAAGCCCTAAGAAAGACAGCCGACAGTAGTGATACGCGTTGTTGGATAAAAGCGTTGAAGGTAAATCCCTTTAGGTTGTTCATACGGTTGCTCATTTAACTATTATCATCGAGTCGCGGATGGTACCCTTGAGTACAAACGGTGAACATGTGGCAAATTGTCGCAGTGTTTGCGATGATTTTTTTAGTCGATGGCTTTGCTAAATGTGTGGTCATCGGCAGTAAATTGAAGTTGGAGTATAAGGGAATGTCTACCGGAAACGGCTCAACCCAGAATGATTTGAGTGGCCTGATTGAACGCTGGTTAAACGAGCGCCAAGAACTGATCCTGCTTTATGTTGCGATTGACGGTTTACGTCAATTTGCGCCTAAAGGTACGCCAGTCAGCGTAAAGGTTCAGGCTTTTTGCCAAGTGTTGATGGATTATGTATCAGCTGGGCACTTTGAAGTTTATGACCGGCTGATCACTGAAAGTAAGGGAACCGAAAATCAACCCAAACAGATGCTACTACGATTGCTTTCAGGTATTCAAAAAAGCACCGACTTAGCGGTAACCTTCAACGAAATTTACGACACTGATCAACACTGTGATGAAGAGCTAATAAGCCTGCCGGAAGATCTTTCTAAATTGGGTGAGTTACTAGCAGAGCGTTTTGATCTTGAAGACTTACTGGTAGATGCATGCATCACCGCAGGCACCGTTGGCGAGCCTGCCTAGCAACAAGCGTTTATTAAATATCTCTCAGCGCGCCGCTCGGCCGCTGAGTCCGACCGACTTCTTTGTGTAAATCCTTTTTAATTCCTTTCTGTTTTAGTTTTTAAAGCCTGAATCAAATGCGTATGTCGTTTGGAAATAAGCGCTTTTTGTATCCGTTTGCTGTTGATATCAAAACCCAAATAAAATAAGCAGCTAAACTATTTAGTATTCCACTTATTGATTTTCAGAGATTCTATTTTGCTGCTCCACGACTACCCCATTCTTGCTGCGCTGGCGTCTAAAGCACGGTTACCGATTGCAACGACTGTGACATTTTTTGCGGTTGTCTTTTTAGCGGGCTGTGGGTCTGGAAAACCACCTATTGATGGCTGGGAAGTGGCTAGTCGCGGGCACTATTCAGCGGCACTATCAGATGATGCATCTCATGTGGTGATTGGTTCGATTATGCATGGCGGAAGTCTGTGGGATATTGAGTCTAAAGAGCGGATGTACAATTGGAATCACGTTAAAAAGGGGTTCTCAAATTTAAGCTCGGTAGATTTTTCAGCCGATGGAAAGTTCGCGGTGACATCCGATGGTTCGACGATCGTGCTGTGGAATGTAGCGGATGGTAGCCCTGCTGGTTTTTGGAGCGCGCCAGGTAAAATTATTGATCTGGCGTTGTCGAGCGATGGGCATTTTGCTCTGCTGGGGCTGGATAATTACAACGCTGTTTATTTTGATATAAAAAATGGTGGCGTAGTGCGTACCTTTTTTCACAAGGGTAAGGTCACGAGCGTAGATCTTTCTGACGACGACCGGTATGCCTTAACCGGCTCAGAAGATCATCAAGCGATCATGTGGGATGTAGGTACGGGTGAGCCATTGGAAGTGTATCTTCACGAACGGCCGGTGCAGTTAGTCGCTTTATCTCCAGAGGGTAATTTGGCCTTTAGTTTTGCAAAGTATGACAAGGCGTTAATTTGGGAGACTAAGACGGGTGACACCAAATTTGAATTACCCATGACAACCTCAGAAAAGCAATTTGGCGTAGAGTACAGTAGCGCAAAATTTTCTTCTGAGAGCAGCAACTTATTGCTATTAGGCAATAATCGTAGAGATGTTGGGCTATGGGATTACTCAAAAAAACGACAAAAGGATAGTTGGGAGGCTCAGAAAAAAGATGTTACCCAAATTGCTTCTGGTGCGGCTATTGTTGACCTGGCTTTTGGTGCGGGTGTTTATTTTGCAGTTACCTCAGATGGCCTGATTCAGAAATTTAAATAACAGCAATAAAAAAGCCCCTTTAAAGGGGCTTTTTTATTGCGTAGTGTATTTGGCGTAGTCAGTTATTTAAGTACTTCAATTAGTTCAATGTCAAAAATTAACGTTGCACCGGGGCCTATTTTTCCGCCAGCACCATCTGAGCCATACGCGCTTTTGGAAGGAATAAATACTTGCCATTTATCACCAGGTTTCATCAGTTGGAGGATTTCAGTCCAACCGGGAATCACACGGTTTAGCGGGAATTTGGCAGGCTCACCGCGAGTGTAAGAGCTGTCAAATTCGGTGCCGTCGATCAACGAGCCACGGTAATGAACAGAAACAACATCGGTCGCCAATGGCGAAATTCCGTCGGGTGCACCGCTTGTGATTACACTGTATTGCACGTCGCTACTAAGGGTCGTTACGCCGTCTTTTTTGCCATTTTCAGCTAGGAAAGCTTCGCCTTGGGCGATATTTTTGTTGGGTGAAATGCTCTGTCTAGCAGCGTCTTCGGCAAGACGTTTTTGTTTGTACTGAGTGAATGCATTGATCATTTCTTCTTCACTTAGCATAGGTTCAATGTCTCGAAAGGAGTGCTTGAAACCTTGCGTGAATGCGTCGAGATCAAGGGTTTGGAAATCTTTTTTTAGCCGACTACCAAATTGAATACCCACTGCGTAGGCTAATTTTTGGTCGTGGGTTTCGAGGGTGGAACTTTCGTTACTCTGATCTTGGCAGCCAATCAGTGCTACCGTAGAAATCGCGATGAAGGCGTTTAAAAATTTTTTCATAAAAGTCTTCGCAGTAAGAAAATAAAGTTTGTTTAAATGTGAGCGTAACGGTTTGGTTAGTATGTCGTAGAGAACTACAAAACGCTATTCACCTTGTTCGAATTCAACCGCTATTTTTATGATGGTTACATCAGTGGTTGACCCGCTGTGAGATAAATCGTATTTTCGTCTTGACTGCGTACCCCAAATTTAAGATAGAGAAATCACTTTGCCAAATACAATCCGTCGTCACTTTCCAGCTACTCGAATGCGTCGTAATCGAAGAGATGACTTTAGCCGCCGGTTGGTGCGAGAAACCCAGCTTAGCGCTGATGATCTGATCTTTCCGGTTTTCGTAATCGAGGGTGAAAATGAGCGGGAGAAAATTCCGTCTATGCCAGGGATCGAACGAATGACTATCGATCAACTATTAATAGAGTGCGCAGAATTAGTTGAGCTAAAAGTACCGGCTATAGCTCTGTTTCCTGTTGTGCCGGACGAATTTAAAACAGAAAAAGCGGAGCAAGCGTACAACCCTCAAGGGCTGGCCCAACGAGCTGTGCGGGCCGTCAAAGCAGCTTTCCCCTCATTAGGTGTGATTACTGATGTCGCGTTAGACCCTTTTACCACCCATGGTCAAGATGGCATTGTAAATAGTGAGGGCTATGTGGTGAATGATGAAACGCTTCAGGTGTTGGTGCGCCAAGCCTTGTCGCACGCAGAAGCCGGAGCCGATGTTGTTGCACCTTCAGACATGATGGATGGCCGGATCGGCGCAATTAGACATAAGCTTGAACAGCAAGGTTTTAACCATACTCGTATTCTTGCCTACGCCGCCAAATATGCGTCTAGCTACTATGGGCCGTTTCGTGATGCGGTGGGTTCTTCCAATGCCTTAAAAGGAGGCGATAAATTCAGTTATCAAATGGACCCTGCAAACGCCGATGAAGCGATTCAAGAGGTCGCGATGGATATCGAAGAAGGGGCTGACATAGTGATGATTAAGCCTGGAATGCCCTATTTGGACATTGTTTGCCGGGTAAAGCAGACCTTTGCGATACCCACCTTCGTGTATCAAGTCAGTGGCGAATACGCCATGCACCAAGCCGCTGTTCAAAACGGTTGGTTAGATGCAGATAAGGTTATGATGGAATCGCTGCTGTGCATCAAACGAGCCGGCGCAGATGCTATCCTTACCTATTACGCAAAAGCAGCCGCGCGCTATTTAGCCGCTGCAAAGTAGAGCTTTTTGTTTCAACTAAAAAACGACGGTGCTATGATTCGGCGCCTTATTTTATGATTAATGGAGACTGCACATGAGCGATTCAATCATCCACGTAACTGACGATAACTTTGAAGAAGAAGTGCTCAACAGTACCACCCCAGTATTAGTAGATTACTGGGCAGAGTGGTGTGGCCCTTGCAGAATGATAGCTCCCGTATTGGATGAGCTGGCCGAGGATTTTGGCGAAAAGCTCAAAATCTGCAAAATCGATATTGATGCGAACCCCGGAACGCCAGGAAAGTTCGGCGTACGTGGTATCCCTACATTGATGTTGTTTAAGAATGGCAATATTGAAGGCACCAAAGTAGGCGCGGCGTCAAAGTCGGAACTGTCTGCTTTCGTAGAAAGTAACCTTTAGTAAAATCATCAAATGCCAGGGTCTGCCAACCTTTAGCTGCGGACCTAGGTATTATTGTTATACAAAGTTCACGAAACTGGGCAATACGTGTATAGTTTGATTTTATCTGGACTCGTTCTATATTGAATAGTATAGTAATCTGATCGCCGGCATTCAGTCGGCTCTTATTCCTAGCCAGTAACTACCTTAATTTTTCTATCTCTTGCGTTGCTTTGATCTTCGGCTGTGTCTTCCTGGCGAGCCTGAAACTTTGCTTGTACGCTAACCACTCATTTTCAAACTCCCCCCTCTCTATCTATGAATCTAACTGAACTTAAGACCCAACCCATCCCAGACCTACTTGAAATTGCAAAGGGCATGGGGTTAGAAAATCTCGCACGTTCGCGCAAGCAAGATATAATTTTCACCATTTTGAAGCGACACGCGAAAAGCGGTGAAGACATACATGGCGACGGCGTATTGGAAATATTACAAGATGGTTTTGGCTTCCTTCGCTCTGCGGACAGCTCCTATCTTGCCGGGCCAGACGATATTTACGTATCGCCAAGCCAAATAAGACGTTTTAACCTTCGCACGGGCGATACCATTTCAGGAAAGATCAGGCCGCCGAAAGAAGGTGAACGTTACTTTGCTCTGCTTAAAGTCGATCAGGTTAACTTCAGCCGGCCTGACAACTCCAAGAACAAAATTTTATTTGAAAACCTCACGCCGCTGTTTCCAGATGAGCGGCTGACGCTCGAATCAGGCACTGGCAGTACCGAAGATATTTCTCCGCGTATTATTGACCTGGTTTCTCCTATAGGAAAAGGCCAGCGCGGTTTGATTGTATCGCCTCCAAAGGCGGGTAAAACACTCTTGCTGCAAAATATTGCACACGCTATCGTGCGAAATACTCCTGAAGTCGACATGATTGTATTGTTGATTGACGAACGCCCAGAAGAAGTTACCGAAATGCGCCGAATGGTGCGTGGTGAAGTGGTTGCCAGTACATTCGACGAGCCACCGGCGCGCCACGTACAAGTGGCTGAAATGGTGATTGAAAAAGCAAAACGACTGGTAGAGCACAAACGCGATGTTGTGATTTTATTGGACTCTATTACGCGTTTGGCTCGCGCCTACAACACCGTGATTCCATCATCGGGCAAAGTACTGACAGGTG
>JAESUM010000090.1 GCA_016763075.1 Pseudomonadales bacterium | reverse complement strand
ATTAAATCGTTCCACATTATTGCAATGGTTTGCTGGTTCTCCGGCCTTTTTTATCTGCCGCGTTTATTCGTCTATCACGCCTCCAGCGAAGACCAAATCAGCCGTGACCGCTTTAAAATAATGGAGCGTAAGCTGTACCGTGCTATCACCACACCCGCCGCCATTGCTACTCTGGTACTGGGGCTTGTGATGCTTGGAATGAACCCAGAATACTTAATGAAACAAGGTTGGATGCACGCAAAATTAGCACTGGTAGTTGTGTTATTTGTGTACCATTTCCAGTGTGGCCGCATCATCAAAAATTTCGAAAACGACGAAAACCTTAAGTCCCACGTGTTCTACCGTTGGTTCAACGAATTCCCGGTATTCATCCTAATTCCGGTGATTGTTCTCGTTATCGCACGGCCCTTTTAAAGCACTGCGAGCAAAAGGCTAACAGCATTTGAGTAAAAACCTTCAGCCCGTAGTGCTCTGCCTATCTGGGTTAGACCCCAGCGGTGGAGCAGGCATTCAGGCCGACATCGAGACCCTCGCAAGTCTTGGTTGCCACTGCGCACCCATCATCACAACACTCACAGTTCAAGACAGCTGCAACGTAACAGAGCTAAGCTGCGTCGATCCAGCGTTTATTACCCGGCAAATGGCAGTCATCTTTGCCGACATGAAAGTATCCGCCATAAAAATTGGGCTGCTTGGCAGCACAGGGGTTACTCAAGCCATCGCTGCAGTGCTAGAAAAACATCCAAACATTCCAGTTATCATTGACCCTGTATTAAAAGCCAGCGGCGGCACTGAGCTGGCCAACCAGCGAGTCATAGAGTCTATCCGCCAACACCTGTTGCCCAAAACCAGTGTGATCACACCCAATGCCGATGAAGCTCAAAAGCTGAGCCCACACCCTAGCAACGACGATGCGCACTTGGCGCAGTACTTTCATTCGCAAGGCTGCCAATATTTACTCATTACCGGCGGCGACAGCCCCGCTGATGCTTCGCACAGCAACGTAACCAACACGCTATATTGCGCCGGCCAGCCGCCATTAGCGCATCATTGGCCCCGGCTAGCGGGAAGCTTCCATGGTTCAGGCTGCACGTTAGCGGCGGCGGTTAGCGCGTTTATAGCACTGGGCGATGCTATGCCAGAAGCGGTATATAAAGCCCAGCAGTATACTCACGGTACTTTGAAAAACGCGCAAGCTTTGGGCGAAGGTGCACTTATTCCCATTCGAGTACCGGCGCAATGACCCAACCCGCCTTTGAAGCCATTGCTGGCCTATATGCCATAACACCTGATAACCGCCCGCTTGCACAGCTACTGCGCGAGACCAAACAAGCACTCCAAGGCGGTGCCAATTTGGTTCAGTTCAGGGATAAATCGACCGACACACAGCAACGCTTAAAAAGCGCCCGTGCGCTGCTTGCACTCTGCGCTGAGTTTGGCATACCTTTAATTATTAACGATGATATTGAGCTGGCCGCCAGCATAGATGCTGCCGGCGTTCACCTTGGCCAGCAAGATGCTTCAATCGCAGAAGCGCGCTCTATACTTGGCGAGCAGGCCATTATTGGAGCCACCTGTCACGGCAGCATTGAGCTAGCGCGGCAAGCTAAACAACAAGGCGCTAGTTATCTGGCCTTTGGTAGGTTTTTTAATTCATCCACCAAACCCAATGCATTACCTGCGCCAATAACCATACTGCCCGAAGCCAAAAAATTGCAGCTTCCGATAGTGGCTATCGGTGGTATTACGCACCTGAATGCCGGACAATTACTGGCACAAGGGGCAGACGCCATTGCAGTGGTAAATGCGCTATACGGCGCAACCGATATCGACGCAAGAGCAATGGATTTTACAGCGTTATTTACCAAAAGCGTTTACCCACCACGGCACCACAACTAGCTTTGATCACAACCATTTAGCCCACTACCCTTCTCACTATTCTTCTAACCATAAGGCAATTTCATGACTCGATCCGAATCACTGTTTGAGCAGGCACAGCAACATATCCCCGGCGGCGTGAACTCACCGGTTCGGGCATTTAAATCCGTTGAGGGCACTCCGGTTTTTATCCGCAAGGGTGATGGTGCCTGGATCGAAGATGAAGATGGCAACCGCTGCATCGACTATGTTGGCTCATGGGGCCCATTAATTCTTGGCCACCGTCACCCAGCGGTTATCGATGCGGTTAAAGCTCAACTAGAACTGGGTTTAAGCTTTGGTGCGCCCACTGCGCTAGAAACTCAGCTTGCCGATAAAGTCTGTGCAATCATGCCTTCTATCGAGCAAGTTCGAATGGTCAGCTCCGGCACCGAAGCCACCATGAGCGCCCTGCGCTTAGCCCGTGGTTATACCGGTCGCGATAAAATTTTAAAATTTGAAGGCTGCTACCACGGCCATGCAGACTCACTGCTGGTAAAAGCCGGTTCCGGCGCATTAACCCTTGGCGTGCCTAGTTCGCCAGGCGTACCTGCTGCATTGGCAGACTTAACACTAACCCTGCCGTTTAATAATATTGAAGCGCTACAACAACTCTTTAAAGAGCAAGGTGAAGAAATTGCAGCGGTGATCGTTGAGCCGGTTGCAGGCAATATGAACTGCATCCCGCCGATCCCCGGGTTTCTTGAAGAGCTACGCACGCAGTGCGACCAATACGGCACTGTGCTGATTTTTGACGAAGTCATGACTGGCTTTCGAGTTGCCCTTGGCGGCGCTCAATCGGTGTACAACATCAAACCTGACCTTACGACCCTGGGTAAAGTAATTGGCGGCGGAATGCCCGTAGGTGCGTTTGGTGGCAAAGCCGAAATCATGGCCCATATTGCGCCGGTTGGCCCGGTGTACCAAGCGGGTACATTATCGGGGAATCCGGTTGCCATGGCTGCTGGCCTCAGCACGTTAGCGCAGCTTGAGAAACCGGGATTCTATGAACAGCTCTCAGCCAAGGTAGATATGCTCTGCTCTGGTGTACAAAAACAGGCTGATAAAGCCGGCATCCCATTTTGTACCGCTCAAGTTGGCGGCATGTTCGGCATGTTTTTCAGCGAAGAAAAAAATGTCACTCAATTTGAACAGGTCACGGCCTGCGACGTAACTCGCTTTAATCGGTACTTCCACGCAATGCTGAAGCAAGGTATTTACCTTGCACCTTCGGCCTACGAAGCAGGTTTTGTATCGGCTGCGCACAGTACCGCAGAGATAGAAGCTACTATCGAAGCGACTGGAAAGGTCTTTGCAACTTTATAATTTGACTGACTAAATAGTGTAATTGGCTATGAAAAAACTGCTGATTGTTTATCACAGTAAGACAGGCAACACCCGCAAAATGGCTGATGCTGTTTTGGCGGGTGCACTGCGTGAAGAAGAGATTGAAACCACGTTTTTACACGCCTTTGATGCCGGCCCTGAACACTTGATGGCCTGCGATGGGCTGCTGATTGGCACCCCAGAAAATTTTGGCTACATGAGCGGTGCGATTAAAGATTTTTTTGATCGCACTTATTATGAAGTGCTCGACCACGCGCTTAACCTGCCCTACGCGGTTTTTGTGAGCGCAGATAACGACGGCACCGGCGCAGTACGTGAGATTGACCGCATTATGAAAGGTTACCCAATGCGAAAGGTCTGCGAACCTTTGATTAGCCGCAAGGGTGTGTCAGAAGAAGATATTCAAAAATCGGAAGAACTTGGCGAAACCCTAGCCTGCGGCATCGCGATGGGAATTTTTTAGCTCAGCTCTTTAAGCCTATTCAAAACCAGCTCATTCAAATCAGGCTACTCAAACCAGCTATTTCCAGCTCAGATTATAGCGGCGGAACACTCCAGTCGATCGGTTGCTGACCGGCTTCTTTCAAAAATTCATTGGCTTTAACAAAATGCTGATTGCCAAAAAAGCCTCTATGAGCCGACAACGGCGATGGATGAGGTGACGTCAACACCAAGTGTTTTTCGCGGTCGATCTGCTTGCCTTTTTTCTGAGCGTGAGCGCCCCACAACATAAACACCAGCGGCTCATCACGTTCATTTAATAGCTCAACGACCTTGTCGGTAAAGGCTTCCCAACCCTTGCCCTGATGCGATGCAGCCTGACCTTCTTCGACGGTTAATACCGCATTGAGCAGTAACACACCCTGCTCTGCCCAAGGTATTAAGCAGCCGTTGCCGTTAAATTCGATCCCTAATTGTTGGCGAATTTCTTTAAACACGTTCTGCAATGAGGGTGGTAAGCGCACCCCCGGAGTCACCGAAAAACACAACCCATGAGCCTGACCGGGGCCGTGATAAGGGTCTTGGCCCAAAATCACAACCCGTGCTTTATCAAAGGGTGTTTGATCAAGGGCGTAAAAGTATTGCCCGCCCTTGGGGTAAATTTGCTTACCGGCGCTTTTTTCGTCGTTCAAAAATTGCCGTAGTTCCACCATGTAGTCTTTTTCAAACTCATCACTTAATCGCGATTTCCAGGATGCTTCAAGCTTGACTGAGGTCTTGGCCATGGGGGTTCCGCGCGTTACTTATTGCTTACGCATGTGTGGGAATAACAGTACGTCTCTAATCGACGGCGAGTCCGTTAGCAGCATCACTAACCGGTCAATACCAATGCCTTCGCCTGCTGTGGGCGGCATACCGTATTCCAATGCGGTGATGTAGTCGGCATCATAGTGCATCGCTTCATCATCGCCTGCGTCTTTCTCGGCTACCTGCGCTTTAAAGCGTTCCGCCTGGTCTTCGGCATCATTGAGCTCTGAAAACCCATTAGCAATTTCACGCCCAGCTATGATCAACTCGAACCGGTCGGTCACGTCAGGGTTACTGTCGCTGCGTCGTGCAAGCGGTGAAACTTCCGTTGGGAATTCGGTAATAAAAGTGGGTTGGTCAAGCTTAGATTCAGTGGTTTTTTCGTAAATTTCGACCTGAACTTTGCCAAGGCCGTAGCCATCTTTAAGTGGGATTTCTAGCGAAGTCGCCAACGCCCGCGCGCTCTCGAGGGTTTGTAATGCCGCCGCGTCAATTTCGGGGTTAAATTCTAAGATCGCATTTACCAGCGTCAGCCGGCGAATCGGTTTGCCAAAATCATAAACCGTACCCTGATAAGTAACCTCAGTAGTGCCGAGTACTTTTTCGGTAATCTGCTTGAGCATTTGCTCTGTCAGGTCCATCAGGTCATGGTAATCCGCATAGGCTTGGTAAAACTCCAGCATGGTGAACTCTGGATTATGACGTGTCGATAAACCTTCGTTACGGAAGTTACGGTTGATTTCGAATACGCGCTCAAAGCCGCCAACGACCAAACGCTTGAGAAAAAGCTCTGGCGCAACGCGCAAGTACAAGTCCATATCCAGCGCGTTGTGATGCGTAACAAATGGCCGCGCGGTTGCACCGCCGGGAATCACTTGCATCATTGGGGTTTCTACTTCAAGAAACTGATTGCCCGACATGAAATTACGTATTTCAGCCACAACACCGGAACGAATCTCGAAGGTGCGGCGGGAGTCTTCATTAACGATTAAGTCGATATAACGCTGACGGTAACGCACTTCAAGATCGCTCAGGCCTTTGTGTTTTTCTGGCAACGGCCGAAGCGATTTAGTCAGTAAAACCAATTTAGTGAGGTGAATGGAAAGCTCGCCGGTATTGGTTTTAAACAGCGTACCTTCGGCCCCAACGATATCGCCAATGTCCCATTTTTTGAAGGCGTTATAAACGCCTTCGGGGATATCTGCTTTGCGTACGTAAAGCTGAATGCGGCCCGACATGTCTTGAATGGTGACAAAACTCGCTTTACCCATGATGCGGCGCAGCATGATGCGGCCGGCAACCTTAACGGCAACGCCGGTGGTTTTATCGTCGCTGTTGAGCTCATCTTCCAAATCTTGTTTGGACTTTTCGCCGTGTGCTTGGTGCAGATCACTGGCTAAAGCATCGCGCCGAAAATCGTTCGGAAAGGCATTACCTTGCTCACGCAACTCGGTTAATTTGGCGCGGCGTATTGCCAACAACTCGCTTTCGTCTTGTACTGGAGTATCGTTGTTTTCGCTCATAATCCTGCCTTCAGGCTGGTTTCAATAAATACATCTAAGCCACCATCAAGCACTGCTTGGGTATTGGTGACTTCAACATTGGTTCTTAAATCTTTAATTCTGGAGGAATCCAGTACGTAGGACCGAATCTGGCTGCCCCAGCCGATATCCGATTTGGATTCTTCTAATTTTTGCTTTTCCGCATTCTTTTTTTGCATCTCCATTTCATAAAGTTTGGCGCGCAGCTGGTCCATTGCGTTGGCTTTATTCTGATGCTGTGAGCGCTGGTTTTGGCACTGCACAACTATTTCGCTGGGCAAGTGGGTAATACGCACCGCTGAATCAGTTTTATTGACGTGCTGCCCACCAGCCCCGCTGGCCCGGTAGGTGTCTATACGAAGATCCGATGGGTTGATTTCGATATCAACGTTGTCATCGACTTCAGGCGACACAAAAACCGAAGCAAATGAGGTGTGGCGACGACTTCCAGAATCAAAGGGTGATTTTCGTACCAGCCGATGCACGCCGGTTTCTGTGCGCAACCAGCCAAAGGCATATTCGCCCACCACTTTAATCGTGGCGCCTTTAATTCCGGCAACATCACCGTCGCTGGCTTCAATCAACTCAACCTGAAAGCCTTTTTTGTCAGCCCAGCGTTGATACATTCTTAGTAGCATTTCGGCCCAATCTTGAGCTTCGGTGCCACCAGAGCCCGACTGAATATCTAAAAAGGCATTATTGGAGTCCATTGCACCAGAAAACATCCGGCGAAATTCAAACTCTTCTAGCATCTTGGTCATCGCTTTGATTTCTGACACCACTTCATTCAGGGTGTCTTCATCTTGTTCTTCTATCGCTAAATCAAGAAGATCAATGCCATCGTCAATGCCACCCAATAACTGATCAAGGGTGTTAATAATTTGCTCTAATGTCGCGCGTTCTTTGCCCAGCTCTTGGGCTCTGTCGGGAGTATCCCACACCGCTGGGTCTTCTAGCTCCCCTTCAACTTCTTCAAGCCGATCCTTTTTTTCAGCATAGTCAAAGAAACCCCCGAATCACTTCGGTGCGTTGCCTAAGATCAAGTAATTGCTGTTTTATGGCATTTGTTTCAAGCATTTTCTATCTGTCCGAACGGTAGCGATGCAAAGCCCTACATTCTACCTGAACCCTCGGTTCCTTTGAATCCGAGATGCACTGAAATTCAATGCTTTAGTAACAGTTATTGACATTGAGATTAATTTTTCTTACCTAGAAATGGCGCTCTTTACGATCAAGTCTATACTTTCATGCAGGTTCGAAATATTGGCAGATTTATTAAATTTCAACTGATTACTGCCAGCATCAAAATATACAGGGAAAAATTATGTGGTTTGCTTCTGCAAAAAAGCTCGAAGATGCTCAACAAGAAAACGTTCAGCTGGGTGAAAAAAATAAATCGTTGCTCGATGACAATCAAGGTCTTAATTCAGAACTTGATCAAGTAAAAGCTGAGTTGAACGAGTTAAAAAATGTGCAACCCGCAGATAATCACTTAGGTTCTCTTTGGGAAAACTTTGGTCCATCGCTTGAAGATATCCAGCAACAGATCATCACAGATGCTAGCTCCATGGATATTGAGAAAGCTAAGCTCGCTCAGTCTTCAGATATGATTTCATCTGGTTTTGAGATTATGTCGCAAATCACCGAACAAACCTCTACCGTCGCG
Organism: Pseudomonadales bacterium; assembly: GCA_016763075.1. Taxonomy (GTDB): domain Bacteria; phylum Pseudomonadota; class Gammaproteobacteria; order Pseudomonadales; family JAHRWD01; genus JAHRWD01. The sequence continues at coordinate 27,674 of JAESUM010000090.1, read as the reverse complement.
GGGCTTGCAGAAAAAAGCAACCTTACCGTTAGTGCGCTAATCGACTCTGCTCATAGCATTTCACAATTCGTAAAAATCATTAGTGACATTTCTGATCAAACCAACTTACTTGCGTTAAACGCAGCAATCGAAGCAGCCCGTGCCGGTGAGCATGGACGTGGGTTCGCCGTGGTTGCGGATGAAGTACGCGCACTGGCGCAAAAAACAGCGTCTTCTACTTCTGAGATCGCTACTTTGGTAAACAGCATTGAGCAGCAAACAACCGCTACCAGCAGCTTTATTACCGAGTTATCTGAAAAACTAGATGTGATCAATAAGTCTTCTGAAAGCGCCCAAACTGTTATTCATGAAGTGATTACGCAATCTAAAGATATGCGTAAAACCATCGACCATTCAGCGATTGGCGGCTTTGTAGAATCCGTTAAAATGGATCATTTAGTTTGGAAATTCGAAGTGTATCGGGCCATTTCAGATTCCGATGCATACAGCATAGCCGCTACTTCACATAAAGACTGCCGACTTGGGCAATGGAACCACAGCGCCGACGGCGGTGCCAACTACGGCAACTTACCTGCATTCAAGTTAATTGATGCTCCCCACAGGGCCGTACATGACAACGCTAATAAAGCGGTTGCAGCAGCTCAAAGCGAACAGTGGAGCGAGGTTGACCGGCTGACCAACGAAATGGAAGTTGAAAGCAGAACTTTGATGCGCATACTCGATACTCTTATCGAAGAGTCTGACCGGCACGCACAGGCCGCATAACCCAACAAACAAATACTTAAGCCGTGGATATACTCTACGGCTTTTTTTTGCCTGAATTTAAGTCCGTAGTTTCAATTTAAACCAATCATTTTAGCTGGCTGAATATGAAGGTTACGCGATGGGTTCAAGGTAATCACAAACAAACTGCGCGGTGCGATTACCGCGAAACTCGTTTACATCGAGCTTATAAGCCAAACGCGCACGGTTGTGGGTGCTTGGCCAGCAATCCAAGTCAACGTTAAACGCAATAGCTTCAATGGTTAGGCCGCTACGTGGCTCAACCGCTCGAAACTTTAAATGCCGCTCGCCAACAATTTTTTGGTTCTCCAGCACAAACTCGCCATCAAACAGTGGCTCGGGAAACCCGCTACCCCAGGGCCCTGCACTGCGCAGTAAATCCGCTGTGTGTAAGTTCATGTTGGCCCCTTCAAGCTGCCCATCGCTTACGATGATGGGCTGTAGCTGTTGCTCATCTACCACTTCACGTACGGCTTTATCAAACTGCTGGGCAAATTTTTGGTAGTCATCAGGCTTAATCGACAGTCCGGCAGCCATAGCGTGGCCGCCGTACTTTTGAATGAGGCCGGGGTTTTGGGTGGCAATACGCTCCAGTAAATCGCGTATATGAACGGCCTCGACGGAGCGTCCTGAGCCTTTGATCTCGGTATCGCTGACTTTCCCGAAGGTGATTACCGGCCGATGCACACGGTCTTTAACCCGCGACGCAACAATACCGATGACTCCAGAGTGCCAATCTTTGTCGTACAGACAAACTCCTAAGGGCAGCTGATCGGTTGATTCCAGCTGCATACCATCAAGTATTTTAAGGGCTTCCTGCTGAATGCCCTGCTCGATCTGCTTGCGGTCTTGGTTGAGCTGGTCTAATTGACAGGCCATATCCATCGCAAGGCTTACATCGTCGGTTAGCAAGCACTCAATGCCCAAAGAGATATCGTCTAACCTCCCAGCCGCATTAAGCCGCGGCCCTACTGTAAAGCCCAGATCTTGGGATACCAGATTACGCAAATCACGGTTACCGAGCTGAACAAGTGCCAGTAACCCGGGCCGAGCACGGCCTGCTCGAATACGACGCAAACCCTGCTCAACTAAAATCCGATTATTATGGTCTAGCTGCACGACGTCGGCCACGGTTCCCAGTGCAACTAAATCCAGTAAGTCAGCCAAATTGGGCTGCTCAACGGCTCGTTCTTCAAACCAGCCCGATGCTCGCAATTTACCGCGCAGCGCAATCATTAAATAGTAGGCAACCCCAACTCCGGCAATTGCTTTGCTGTTAAAAGTACAGCCGGGCTGGTTGGGGTTTACGATGGCATCGGCCGCGGGCAGCTGAGCGCCAGCCAAGTGATGATCAGTAACCAGCACTCTAAAGCCCAGCTCTTTGGCTGCTGCGACACCATCAATGCTAGAGATACCGTTATCAACGGTAATGATGAGATCTGGCGAACGGCTGCTTGCAAGCTCGACAATGCCTGGCGTAAGGCCATAGCCATATTCAAAACGGTTCGGTGCAAGGTAGTCTACAAAGTGTGCGCCAAGGGCACGTAATGCCAGTACCACTACGGCGGTGCTGGTGGCGCCATCTGCGTCGTAATCGCCAATAATCAGAATACGTTGCTGTTGCCGCAGGGCATCTTCGAGCAACGAGGTTGCAGCGTCCATCCCCTTTAGGTCATTGGGGTTTTCTAATGCCGCAAGCTTGTATTGAATTTGCTGGGGGTTGGTCACGCCTCTACTGGCAAATATTCGCTGTAGAAGCGGGTCAATCTTTGCATCATCGAGCAGTGGTTCTGCAGTTACAGGGCGCTGCTCGATGGTGCGTTGATTAGAGGCCATTGAAGTAGAACTCTATGATGATGCTAAAACGTAAGCCGTTAAACTTCTGCCAATACGGCTTTTGTTACTGCTTCAAGTGTGGCCGGAATAGACTTAAGTGTTTCGGCTTGCTGGCATTGGCCAATCGCGGTATCCGGGTCTTTCAAGCCATTACCGGTCAACGTGCAGACAACTTTACTGCCTTCAGGGATTTTACCGGTTTTGATATCACGTAATGCACCGGCAAGAGAAGCCGCGGATGCTGGCTCACAGAAGACACCTTCTTGTTCGCTGAGCATTTTTTGAGTATTTAAGATTTCTTGATCGGTTAGCTCATCGAACCAGCCGTTGGATTCTTTTTTCACGACCCAGGCTTTATCCCAAGATTGTGGATGCCCAATGCGGATGGCGGTTGCAATGGTTTCAGGATCATCCACCATTTTTCCACGCATAAACGGCGCAGAGCCTTCAGCTTGATAACCAACCATGACGGGGCTGTTATTCACCACGCCGTTTTTTTTGTATTCGCAGTAACCCATCCAATGAGCACTGATGTTGCCTGCGTTACCAACGGGTAGGCAGTGGTAATCTGGCGCTGTGCCGAGTTCCTCCATAATTTCAAAGGCAGCGGTTTTCTGTCCTTGTAAACGAAATGGATTGATAGAGTTCACGATAGTGACCGGCGCTTCTTTTGCCACCTGTTTGACCAACTCCATGCCTTCATCAAAGTTGCCTGAAATCTGGATGATTTCGGCACCGTACATCATCGCTTGGGCTAATTTACCCATCGCAATTTTACCTTCGGGTATCAGAACAAATGCTTTGATTCCGGCGCGGGCAGCATAGGCCGCAGCTGAAGCGGAAGTATTACCGGTTGAAGCACAAATAATGGCTTCGCTGCCGTCTTCTACGGCTTTAGTCACCGCCATACACATGCCGCGATCTTTAAAGGAACCCGTCGGGTTAAGGCCTTCGTATTTGACGTAGATATCGATGTCTTTCCCCAACAAATTGGGAATATTCTTGAGCTTAATTAAAGGTGTATTGCCTTCGCCAAGACTGATAACCCGAGTGTCGTCGTTTACCGGAAGGTGATCACGGTAACGATCGATCAGGCCAAGATAACGATTTCCAATTGCCATATTCCTATACCTCTATATTTTCTTGCGCTAAAACCGGTTGCTTAATCCAACGATTCAACGCGAATTCTATGTACGTTTTCGACGATTTCACACAATGCCTCGATCTCTGAAATCGCATGATTCATCTGTTTTTCAATCACTCGATTGGTAACAATAATAATAGACGCTACGGTCTCACCTTTCACTTGTTCTTTAGGCTGGCGCTGAATCAATGCTTCAATGCTAATACCTTGGTCGCTCAGTAACGTCGCTATTTTTGCAAGCACACCGACTTTGTCGCGGATGGCTATTCGCAGGTAATAAGCAGTTTCAACTTCTTCAATCGGCAGTATTTTAAGGTCAGAAAGCGCATCGGGCTGAAAGGCCAAGTGTGGGACGCGGTTATCTGGGTCAACGGTTAGTGCGCGAACAACATCAACGATATCTGCAATCACTGAAGATGCGGTTGGCTCAGCACCTGCACCGGCACCGTAATAAAGCGTGGGGCCAACGGCATCGCCTTCTACCAGTATGGCATTCATCACACCATCCACATTTGCGATCAATTGTTTTTCAGGGATAAGCGTTGGGTGCACCCGTAACTCAATGCCTTTTTCAGTGCGTCGTGTCACACCAAGGTGTTTGATTCGGTAGCCCAAATCTTCTGCGTTGCTCACATCTTCACTGCTAATCGCGCCAATACCTTCGGTAAAGGCTTTGTCGAACTGCAACGGTATACCAAATGCAATGGAGGCAAGAATGGTGAGCTTATGCGCAGCATCAATACCTTCAACATCAAAGGTAGGGTCGGCTTCGGCGTAACCCAGTTCTTGAGCTTCGGCCAGCACATCTTCAAAAGTGCGTCCGTGGTCGCGCATTTCGGTCAGAATAAAATTACCGGTTCCGTTAATAATGCCTGCTAGCCAATGAATGCTATTGGCCGCTAAGCCTTCTCGAACCGATTTAATAATGGGAATGCCGCCGGCAACCGATGCTTCGAATGCAACGGTCACGCCTTTTGCTTGTGCCAATTCAAAAATTTCGTTGCCGTGCTCGGCAATCAAAGCCTTGTTTGCGGTGACCACATGCTTGCCGTTTTGGATCGCTTCGAGCACCAATTCGCGGGCTATGGTGCAACCACCAATTAGCTCGACAACCACGTCTATTGCGGGGTTGCGCACAACATCAAAGATATCGCGGGAAACGTTGAAGCCACTGGTATCGCAAGCTGGATTATCACGTCGCGCACCAATTTGCGCGATTTCGATTTCGCGGCCGGCTCGGCGTTCGATCTCGAGGCCGTTGCGCTTTAATACATTTACAACGCCGCTTCCGACGGTGCCTAATCCACATATACCAATTTTTACTGGTTTCAAAATACACGCCTCATCTGTTCAGTTGAACACTGATTCTTTACCCACATTCGTTGTAATGAATTCACATCAAAACGAATGATCATTCATTACAATTAGATTGTTGCCGCTAACGCTGCAAAGCCCTTAGGCTATTGGGTTCAGATAAAAAAACGGAACCTTACGCACCGCAATGACTAATGTCAATTAAGCCCAACTGCCTGGGCCATTTTCGCTGGTTCAAGATAACCCGGAATCAGCTGACCATTTTCTAACACCAAGGCCGGCGTTCCAGACACCCCCAACTCGTGACCGAGCTGATAATGGTCTGCCACTGGGTTAACGCACGTTTTTGTCGCAATGGCTATGCCGGCTTTGAGCTTATTCATGGCTTCACGTTTGTCCAGTGCACACCAAGCAGAAACCATATTTTGGTAGGTTTTTGAACGCAAACCGGCTCGCGGAAACGCCAAGTAACGAACGGCAATACCCAATTCGTTTAGCGCGGGTACATCGCGGTGCAGTTTGCGGCAATAACCACAGTCAATATCGGTAAATACAGTGATGGTAGCTTTGGGGGATTCTGGGCTAAAAATGATCATCTGGCTTTCGTCCAAGCTTGATACCTTAGCGGCACGAAGCACATCGTTCTTTCGGCGGCTCTCATCTATCGCTGCTTGGTTCACATTGACCATGCCTTCTGTAGTCACTTTATACATCTCACCCACTACTATGTAGTCACCTGCTTTGCTGGTGTATAGCGTTTGGCCGTTGCTGAGTTCAACTTCATAAAGGCCATCGAATTCGCTTTTTTGTACGGTGCTTATGGGCAGCTTCGGCTCTGAGCTAAGCAAGCGGTCTCTAATTTGTTCAATGGTGCCCGAGACGGATTCAGCCATTAGGGGCTGGGCGCCAACAAAGGTAAGAACAGACAATAAAAATACAACAGCGTTTTTATTCATGGTGTAGATAACTCTAAGTAGGTATATTGCTAATTTAGCTCGGCCTTATTTGAGCGCCGTATCGTATTTCAGTTCCATTGCGCCATCAGCCCCGTGGATGATGCTGGCTGTGCAACACTTTCATGCGTTCCTGCGCCACATGGGTGTATATTTGCGTGGTCGACAAATCACTATGCCCAAGCAGTAATTGCACCACGCGAAGGTCTGCGCCGTGGTTAACCAAGTGTGTAGCAAATGCATGACGTAACGTGTGTGGCGACAAATCTTGTTCGAGTCCGGCGCTCGCTGCGTGGTGCTTTATACGGTGCCAAAAGGTTCGTCGGGTCATTTTTTGGCCCCTACGACTTGGGAACAATGCTGCGCTTTGTTTATCTGCCAATAGAGCTGGGCGGCCACTCTTTAAGTACAGTACCAACCAATCGTAAGCCTCTTCACCGCAGGGCACCAGTCGCTCTTTATTACCTTTGCCAATGATTCGAACCAAACCTTGATTCAAATTAAGGTGCGAAACTTCCATGCCGACCAACTCTGATACGCGAAGCCCGCAGGCATACAACAGCTCAAACATCGTACGGTCACGCAGGCCTAATAGTGTCTCTACATCTGGCGCGGCCAATAGACGCTCGACATCAGCTTCGCTTATAAATTTGGGTAGCGATCGGCCGAATTTTGGTAGTTCAACATCGAAACTTGGATCTTCGCTATAAATACTCTCTTCAAGCCCAAACCGACAAAAACTACGTATTGCCGACAGCCCTCGCGCGTTAGAACGCGAGCTAATGGATTGCGTAGCACGGTAAACTAAGTAGCCTTTAACCTGACTTTGGTTTAGCTTCTCGAGTGTATGACCATTGGTTAAAAGCCATTGCTCAAACGCGTTTAAGTCACGGCGATACGCTTGTAAGGTGTTTTTGCTTAAGCCTCGCTCCATCCACAAATGGCGCAAAAATCGTTCAATCATCACTGAACTACTCATTGACAACGCAGTAAATACAAAACCCTAAACGCAAAAAACCCCGTCTTGAGACGAGGTTTTTTAGAACTCATACAGCCTGATTTAAAATTAGGCGGGTACGATGCTCACATAGCTGCGATTTTGAGGCCCTTTAACTTCAAACAAGACCCGACCATCGGCTTTAGCAAATAGAGTGTGGTCTTTGCCGCAGCCCATATCAGTGCCTGGGTGAAACTTAGTTCCACGCTGACGCACGATAATGTTACCGGCGCGAACGACTTCGCCACCATATCGTTTGACTCCAAGTCGTTTCGACTCCGAGTCGCGTCCGTTCCGAGTACTACCACCCGCTTTCTTATGTGCCATTGCAAAATCCTCTGTTTACTGGGAGTAGAAACTACCCGGCGTTAATACCGGTGATCCGTACTTCAGTGAAATACTGACGATGGCCGGCCTGCTTTCGAAAATGCTTCCGGCGGTTAAATTTGATGATGGTAATTTTTTTATGGCGACCTTGGCTTACCACTTCAGCGGTTACTTTTCCGCCTTCTAGGTTAGGTGCACCAACTTTAACATCTTCACCGTTACTGACGAGCAACACTTCATCAAAATCGATACTTCCGCCAATAGGCGCTTCGATTTTTTCTAATTCTAGGACGTCACCTTCGGAAGCACGGTGCTGTTTGCCACCGCTTTTAAATACAGCGTACATGGGTTAACCCTGGTCAATTCAATCGTTTCAAATATGGTCCAAGCCTAGCAGGTATGTATAACTTGTCGAGATTGCGATTCTAAATCGCCTTATTCGACCACGGCTGCCACGCCCTGATTCTGGGGGCGGTATTCTAAAACAAGAGATGCCGCCTTACAAGTGATTTAAATAAGATTTCGAGGTATACTTCTGCGCGGTGTTATTTCTGCACACGATTACGTCAAACGCTACGTGAACTGCAATGCACCGCCCTCATCAACTTGCCCTATAGAGTCTCTCCCCATGACAGCATTGATCGATCAAGCCCAAGCAGCACTCCTGAGCTGGAAGGACCCTTACCTGAACAAAAACCTACAGGACACCGGGGCATTAAAAAGCATCACGTTAGATGAAGGCACACTTAATATTGGGTTGCGCCTAGGGTACCCGGCCGCCGGGATTCGCGAAACTATCATCGCCGAACTCGAGCAACTCATCCGCGCACAAACAAGCATCGAGAAAATCGACATTCAGCTAGACTGGAAAATCGCCAGCCACCAAACCGAAACACAACAAAAGCCACAAGCGAAGATCAGAAATATAATCGCTGTCGCCTCAGGCAAAGGCGGTGTCGGGAAGTCGACTACAGCCGTCAACCTTGCTTTAGCGCTAACCAAAGAAGGCGCCAAAGTAGGCCTGCTAGATGCCGATATATACGGCCCAAGCCAAGGCATGATGCTGGGCGTACCCGATGAAGCACGCCCAGATGTTGAAGGCGGAAAATTCTTCACACCTATGGTGGTTCACGGCATGCAAACCATGTCGATGGGATATTTAACCGACGCCAACGCCCCGATGGTAATGCGCGGCCCTATGATCAGCAGCGCTTTCTTACAGTTACTTGACCAAACACTGTGGAATGACCTGGATTACTTAATTGTTGATATGCCACCAGGGACCGGTGATATTCAGCTTACTCTGGCGCAAAAAGCCCCTGTAACCGGAGCGGTTATTGTCACCACCCCGCAAAACATTGCAACACTGGACGCCAAAAAAGGAATAGAAATGTTCCGTAAAGTCGACATTCCGGTTCTTGGTATTGTTGAAAACATGGCCGTTCACATTTGCGGAAACTGCGGCGCCCAAGAACACTTATTTGGCAGCGGCGGCGCACAGGAAGTGGCTGAAGCCTACGGTGTACCCGTACTAGGCTCACTACCTTTGGACCCTTCCATTCGAGAACTAACCGACAGTGGCAACCCTTCGGTATTGTCTGAGCCTGACGGCGCGCCAGCGCTGCTTTATCGCGACCTTGCACGACGCATGGCGGCGTTGCTATCACAAACGCCTAAGTTTCAGTCCAGCCTTTTTAGCGCTGTAAACGTCGAATCATAACCCGCTAGGAATTTTCTAAAACATGAGCATTAAATCAGATCGCTGGATTCGCGAAATGTCGCAACAGCAAGGCATGATCGAGCCCTACGTTCAAGAGCAGGTCAAACTAGATTCATCCGGCGGAAAAGTGATTTCTTACGGCACATCAAGCTACGGCTACGATGTTCGCTGCGCAAACGAATTTAAGGTCTTCACTAACATTCACTCGACGATTGTCGACCCCAAAGACTTCGATGAGAAAAGCTTGGTAACCATAGAAAGCGACGTTTGTATCATCCCACCAAACTCTTTTGCGCTGGCACGAACCGTTGAATATTTTCGAATACCCAAAAATGTTTTGACCATTTGCCTGGGTAAATCTACCTACGCCCGTTGCGGTATCATCGTAAACGTCACGCCGCTGGAACCAGAGTGGGAAGGTCACGTAACACTGGAGTTTTCAAACACCACAACGCTGCCAGCGAAGATTTACGCTAACGAAGGTGTGGCTCAAATGCTATTTTTTGAATCTGATGAGCAATGCGAAACCACCTACAAACAACGCGGTGGTAAATACCAAGGGCAAACTGGCGTTACCTTACCTAAAGCTTAATTGCGCGGCTTTTCTGCAGTTTTGCCGCGGGTAGATCGTAATATTCAAACACCAGCTGGCCGTAACCGAGCAACTCGATTACGGCCAGCAAAGCACTACAAAGCTTTTATTTTCTGACCGCCAATAACACCAGACCTGAACTCCATACTCTCGATTTTACCCTTACCTTTTAGGCTCTCGACTTTTAACAGCATGTAGTCCCAATCCTTAGCGAACCAAAAATTACCGTAGGTTTTAGACGCCCCAATACGCGCTACTTTTACCGCGTTAAAGCGGCCAGCTGGTATTTGTAGTACGGCCTCTTCAACCACTTTAAAGCGATATTGCTTAAGCTTTGCTTTGCTCAAGACTGGAAATTCAACGTCTTTTTCACCCTCAGATAACCAGCGCCGCAATAACAGCTGAACGCTTAAAATGTCTTGCACATCATCCGGCACTTTAATATCAGCGCTGCTTTTACGCTTTTTAAAGTGCGCCATCCCGGGCTTAAACGTAGTGTCATATTTTTTACTGCGGGACATGCCAATCATCTTTTGCTCAACATGAAAATGCATGGGTTTAGGCATACCAGACTCGAGCGCAAACACTGATCGTTGGCGGTAAGACCCATAAAATGCCTTGGCAGCCACCAATACTTCGTAGTTTCCATCCGCTAACTGGCTAAGGTTTTGCCGCACAGTTACATGACTGCCGTACATTTTGGCGTCGTATTCGGCTTGATACAAAAGGGGTTTATCGAGGACTGTTGCTTGCTCTGCATGTAACAACGGTATGTGTACAAAAAAAGAGACTAGGGCAAGCAGGGCTGCTGATTTACACACCGACAACACACTAACCAAACCCTTGATCACAACAAACTGCTCAGTTTCAATGGTGTTAGGTATACGCTCATCATGCATGCCCTTTAAATTTATTCGGTCGGCTTAAACCATTTACAGGTAACCGATCAGGAGCAACCACTATAGGGTAGTTCGGCGCCGTTGAGGCTCACGCTGCTGCCGTTTAACGTTAAACGGTTTTCGCTGAACCATTCAATCACTTGCGGGTATATTTTATGTTCTTCCAACTGTACTTTTTGCGCAAGTGTTTCAGCGCTGTCGGTGGACTGTACCTTCACACGAGCCTGAAGGATCACGGGGCCGCCGTCTAAGTCAGGCGTGACAAAGTGAATACTTGCGCCGTGCTCTGCATCGCCCTCGTCCAATACCCGCTGGTGAGTATTTAATCCGCGAAAACGCGGCAATAACGAAGGATGAATATTAATCAGACGGCCCTGATAGTGCGCTACAAACCCAGTAGTCAATATTCGCATAAAGCCCGCCAATACAACCAAGTCCGGATTGTGCTGGTCTATCTCTTCGATCAACGCTTGGTCAAAATGTTCCCGGCTGGAATATTTTTTGTGGTCTATCCAGCGGTTTAAAATACCCGCTTGCTGAGCGCGCTGAAGCCCATAAGCATCTCCAATGTTACTGATTACAGCATTCACGCTGGCATTCAATTTACGTGATTCAATGTGATCTAAAATGGCTTGTAAGTTTGAGCCACTACCGGAGATCAGCACCACGATCTTCATGTTCGATACCTCAGAAACCGATACCATCAAGAATTAAACGCAACCTGTGCCGGGCCTTGTTCGCCAGATTCAATAGAGCCAAGCAACCAGGCTTTTTCGCCGGACGCTTCAAGCGCAGCCATCACGCCATCGTATTGCAGCTCTGATACCGCGAGCACCATGCCTACACCGCAGTTGAAGGTTAGGTGCATTTCGCTTTGTTCGATATTTCCGCTCTTTTGAATCCACTGAAAAATTTCAGGCATTTCCCAAGAGTTGAGGTCAATATTGGCCACCACGTCATCCGGCAGGACTCGCGGTAGATTCTCTGTAAGACCACCACCAGTGATATGGCAAATGCCGTGAATATCAAAGGATTTAATCAGTGAAAGGATGCTTTTCACGTAAATTCGCGTGGGTTCTAGCAGGTGTTCGTGTAGCGGTTTGCCTGCTAAAGGCATATTGAGATCTGCATCGACGACATCAATCACTTTTCGAATCAATGAAAAACCGTTGGAGTGCGGGCCACTGGACGCCAGCGCGATTAATCGATCACCTGCGCCAACCTTTGAACCGTCGATAATTTTTGCTTTTTCGACCACACCAACACAAAAGCCAGCCAAGTCGTAATCTTTTCCTTCATACATGCCTGGCATTTCAGCAGTTTCACCACCGACCAAAGCACAACCCGATAGCTCGCAGCCGGCTCCAATACCGGTAATTACCGACGTTGCGACATCTGGATCAAGCTTACCTGTCGCATAATAATCGAGAAAAAATAGCGGCTCTGCACCCATCACAATCAAATCGTTTACACACATCGCAACCAGATCAATACCCACTTTGTCATGGCTATTGAGATCGATCGCCAACCTCAATTTGGTACCAACGCCGTCGGTACCCGCAACCAACACAGGTTCGTCTAGCCCTTTTGGCAGCTCAAATAACGCGCCAAAACCACCGAGACCTGAAAGCACGCCATCGCGCTTCGTTGCTTTAGCAACCGACTTAATTCTGTTGACCAGTTGGTTGCCTGCTTCAATATCAACCCCTGCATCGCGATAGCTCAGTGACTTGCTGGAGGTTTTAGATTCGTTGCTCATAGATTCGATATTTCTGCCATTTTCAGTGTATATTGAGAAGGATTGCTGCGGCTTTTTGATGTCGCAGTTGTCGCCCATGAAATTACCGATAAATGGACTTTGTACGGTGTCGCAATAATCGCCAGCATTATATAGGTTGGGTGCTTTACAAGGCGAGATGATTTTCGATCAAACCGAGCATTAATGCCAAAAACCGCATTTGTTTTTCTACTTAGCTTGTCGACTTATCTTTTCAGACTCCGGATACCGATGTTAACGAACCCACTTCCTATGATTCACGGTTACCGCCGTCGCTTTGTTACCTGCTTAATACTTTTGTCCCTGGTACTTTTGTCCCTGGTACTCAGCAACCCGTTACGTGCAGCGCAGGTACCCTATCTGTATAGCGCAGAATTGCCGGTTGCAGATCAACAACCAAAAACCCGCCAACACGCCATCAAAAAAGGCCTTCAACAAGTGCTAGCGCGAGTCACCGGCGACACCAATATTGCCAGCAAACCTGGCGTTGCTACCATGATCAAGCAAGCTGAGCGGTACATTACGCAGTTTAGCTACCGGCAGGTTAATCGCACGTTTGCGCCATCGGCTAACCGCGCTGGGTTCATGGGTACACATGCCGATGAAAGCCGAAGAATCCTTATTGCCCAATACCAAGCTCAAGCGATCGAAAAGCAATTAGCGACCCTCAACGTTAGCATTTGGCCTGCAGGCCGACCACGCGTTCTCATTTGGTTAACCGATGATGGCCAATACGGGCGCCAATGGGTTCGCTTTAATAGCCAGCCATTGCTGCTGAAACAACTCGAAAGCTCGCTCAAGCAACGCGGCTTACCCTATGAATTACCCTTTCTTGATTTCACCGATGGGCAGCGCCTGTCTTTAGGCATGGCTGGCGGCTTAATCGTCGACTCAATCCGTAGCGCGTCTGCCCGGTATCAAAGTGATGCCATTCTTGCCGGCCGCAGCTACGTCGATAAAAACGGTACAACACACTCAAGCTGGGTATTGATAGATGGAACACAGACCATCCGGTTTCGCACAGCTTCACAACCCGGAGAAAACCTATTCGGCCCAGTTATCAACCAAGTCGCAGATTATTTTGCGGCGCAGTACACCAAACCAGCGGCACTACAATCAGATGGCTCGAGCTCATCGGCGCTTCGTATTCGTGTACTTGGCATACAAAAAATCGACCAATACGCTGGGCTCGTTAAGTATTTGCAGAAGCTCTCGGGTATCAAGCACGTTTACCCAACGCTTGTGAGCGCCGAACACACGGAGTTTCATATCAATACCGAATTGAACCTCCAGCAATTCCACAGCTTAATCAAGCTCGACAAACAATTGCTGCGCTCACCCAAAGGCCGCACTAATTACTCATCGAAAACCATCACATACCAGTGGTTACCCTAGCAATACGCCCGTACTGGGTGATCTACCGTAGTTATCCATTGGGCCAACTAATGCCACAAGCTAAGCCGGCACGCTCAATTAATCCGCGCTACATGCTAGAATCTAGCTAGCGCTACCGACGGCACCTAAACTTGGCGCCTAACTACTGAGACTTCATGTTCCCTTTATATCGCCAAATTCCGAACCTGATCACCATGATCCGAATCGCACTGGTAGTGCCGGTTGCCTGCTATATATACGACGGTGCATTTATGCGCGCCACGGTACTGTTCATTATTGCCGGAATCTCTGATGGTTTAGATGGCTTACTGGCGCGCCGTTTCAACTGGCACAGCCGTTTTGGCGCCATTGCAGACCCAATTGCCGACAAGCTCCTACTGACCGTATGCTTCTTATTGCTGGCCTACGTTGGCCAGCTTCCCATCTGGCTCGCGGCCATTGTATTGGGCCGCGATATCATCATTTTCTCTGGCGCTTTGGCCTATCATTTTTTCGTTGAGCACTACGACGTTGCGCCCTCAATGCCGGGTAAAATCAGCACGTTCTGTCAACTATTACTGGTATCCGTTATATTGCTGAGCAACTCCCTTTTCCCTTTTGAACCTTTTATCATCGAGATGATTATCGGGCTAGTCGCCTTTTCAAGCATCGTTAGCGGCAGCGGCTACGTAATTACATGGTGGAACAAGTATCGACATTACAAAAATGACTGAGCTGGTTTCACAATTCACCCTTGGGTTTGAAGTTGATGTAGAAGCGCGGTTCGAAAACTATTTGCCTGGCAATAATTCCGATGCACTGTACGAGCTTCAAGAATTTGTAAACACTCCAAGTTCAGGGCTCATATACCTTTGGGCATCGCCAGGTTGCGGCTGCAGTCACCTGCTGCAAGGCGCTACCCACGAAGCAAGAGAGCAAGGCCGCTCGGCGGCGTACATACTGGCGGAAGACCTGATCGATAGCCCCACAAACCTATTGGATAACCTCGCTGGTATCGAGCTCGTCTGCATTGATAACCTTGAAATAATCGCAGGTAGCGCAGAATGGGAAACCGCGCTGTTTCACCTGTTTAACCGCCTGATGGCTGAAAACGCCAAACTTGTGGTGGCGGCCAAATCAGCACCTCGCTCGCTTAATATTCAATTATCAGACCTAAAAACCCGCATGCAATCTGGGCTAACCCTACGTTTAGACCCGCTCAATGATTATCAAAAAATGGAAGTATTGCAGTTTCGTGCTCAGCTTCGCGGTATGGAATTATCAGAAAAAGTAGCTCACTATATTTTGTCCCGCAGCTCGCGAGACATGACCTACTTGATGTCATTACTGGCGCAACTTGATACCGAAGGCCTGCGAATCAAGAAAAAGAAACTCACCATCCCCTTCGTAAAAGAGATACTTGAAGTCACGGCAAGCCCGCCACCGTTCAATAACCCATAGGCCCATGACCCATATAAGCCCATAGCCGGTTTATGCGGTCTTTTTTATACGTTTGGACGAGTTCCAAATAGCCCTTTCCAAGCAGTCCTTTAGTCCTTTGCTAGACTCAAATCATCATAATTCATTGGCATTTCTGTTGAGCCTGCATTAATATCCCGCCACCTTAACAAACGTTAAGTAAGGTCATTTTTCGAGTACGCTCATGCCTCATTCAGCCACCCCCACCAAACGCCCAAATGCTTACTCCAACATCTTGCAAAAGGCTACTCCAATGTTTGCCGCGCAAGGATATAGCGGTGTATCGATGCGAGATATCTCCAAAAAAGTGGGCACTAGCGCTGCAGCTTTGTACCATCACTTTCCCAACAAACAGCGGCTGTACTTAGCAGTGATGGAGCATGTGTTTGCAGATAAAGTTGAAAACATTGTCAATTCTCTTGATCGCACATCACCGCCTCAAAACCAACTTACCCAATTTGTCAGCCATTTTGTGGCACTGATGGGCAACGACCTAAGCCTAAGAACACTGCTTCAACGAGAATTATTAGACGGCGACGAAGCGCGCTTAAAACTACTCACAGAACGATTGTTTGTCGGCCCTTTTGAGGCCATCGCTTCCTTTGCGAAAAACCTCTCCAGTAAAAGTGACCCTTATATGCTTGCAATATCGATGGTTGGATTGATCATTTTCCATTTTGAAACCGCGCCAATTCGTGAATATTTATCCGATAGCGATAGACCAGAAAACGATTTCGAGCTGATCTCAAATCACGTTACGCAGTTGTTAAGTTCAGCGCTTGGAGCCAACCAATGAGCCGCTATTTCCAGCCTCATTTATGGGTTACCTACGGCTTATTAGCCGTTGCACTGGCCGCATGCACCACAGATCCCGAGCCAATTGACCTAAGCAACAGCGCAGTAACACCGACGAGTTACCAACTTCAAACCGCTCTGGTGACTCAGCGCACGTTACCGTTGTTTTACGCTGCACCAGGCACGGTAGTAGCTAAAGATCAGCTGCAAATATCATCGCGAATCACCGGTTACATCGACCAGCTAAACGTCAGCGAAGGCGACCAAATTGAACCCGGCGATTTACTGGTGAAAATTGATGGCACTCAGGTTGAAGCCGCCATCAGAAGCGCAAAGGCTGGAACCCAAGCCGCTAACGCCGAGCTTCAAGATGCCCGTGCAGACATAAAACGCTACCAAGCACTGTCCAAAACCAAAGCATTGTCCCCGGAACAACTACAAAATGCCGAAGTACGGCAACGGCAAGCCGAAGCCTCTTTGGCCCAAGCCGAAGGCGCGCTCATTTCCGCCGAACAGGATTTGCGCTCTATTTTGCTAACCAGCCCCGTTCAAGCCCAAGTGCGCGAACGACTACGGGACCAAGGGGATTTGGCGCTTGCGGGCGAACCTATCCTTAGGCTGGATATTCTTAGCACCATGGAGCTGGAAATTTACTTGTCGTCGGCGCAGATCGCATCCATTCGAATTGGCCAACAAATTACGGTATCTGCCCCCAACCAAACACAGGAGATCGTCGGCAAAATTAAACGCATTGTTCAATTTGCTGACCCTGTAACCCGCAGAAGCAAGGTTTTGATTGGCGTGCCCAATGATATTGGTTTATCGCCAGGGCAATTCGCCCAGGCTAATATTCCCCTTGAAGCAAGGCCCACGTTGGTTGTTTTAGCGTCTGCCATCACTCAACGTGCAGGTATTGCGGGTGTGTTTTTGCTGGATGAGCAAAACATAGTGCGTTTTCGAAGTGTCCGCATTGGCCGCAGTTGGCAGCAGTACAAGCAGATTCTTGCTGGTGTCGAGCCCGGCTGGCGGCTAATTCTTGCCCCCCCTACCCAGTTAACAGACGGTGATATCAACAGCACACGCGCAGTAGTAGCACCATGACTCCAGCACCTTTAAATTTTGCAGGCCGGCTTGCGCTTTACTTTATTGAGTCCAAGTTAACCGTATTAATATGCATCGCGATGCTTGGCTTTGGCAGCATGGGACTGCTCTATACACCACGCGAAGAGAACCCCCAAATCATCGTTCCTGCGGCGCAAATTCAAGTTGCACTGCCCGGCGCATCGCCCTTAGAAGTAGAACATTTACTGCTATCGCCGTTTGAATCTGAACTGGCCTCTATTGATGGCGTGCGGCACATATACGGCACCGCCAGCAGCGGCATGGCTTCGGTATTGGTTGAGTTTGAAGTCGGTCAAAACAAAGAAGATGCGATGGTTCGGCTCTACAACAGCGTACTGCGAAACCGCCACCGGCTTCCCCCTGGCGCGTTAGAACCCAATATTCAATCCATCGATATTGACGATGTCCCGGCATTTACGGTGACCCTCACATCAAAAAAATATGATGATCACCAGCTAAGGCGTATGGCTCAGCGCGTGCTAGAACACCTTCGCAGCGTAGAGGGCGTGGCCATTAGCTACGTGGTGGGCGGGCTACCCCGCGAAATCCGCATAGAAGTATTACCTGAACGTTTGCAGTCATTTGGTATCACCATTGATCAGCTCGCCGCAGCGGTTAACAGCGCCAACATTGACCGCTCGCTTGGGCTGCGCGTGTACGATCAAACAAATCATAGTTTGCGTGTTGATGGCTTGTTGCGATCTGCCAAACAGGTAGCAGATATCATTGTGCTCAATAATAACGGGCGCTTGGTTCGAGTATCCGACTTAGCGCAAATCGTTGATGGGCCGCCCACCGAGCGCAAACAGATGACCCGCTTTGCCTTTGGCCGAGCTGATGCACGGGTCGTTAATGTAGGGCAAACCGAAATGTCCGCCGCTACTTTGGCGGTTGCCAAGCGCATTGGCGTGAACGCCGTGGTGCTAACCACCGCACTACGCAAGCGGCTAGCGCAAATGGAAAAGGGTTTTATCCCCCCGGAAGTAGAGCTTGTCATCACCCGCGACGATGGCGTCAAAGCAGATCGAACCGTGTCTCAACTAGTTGAACATTTACTCATAGCCATCGGCATTGTGTCGTTGATTATGCTGGTGTTTTTAGGTGCCCGAGCCGCGCTTATTGTTGCCATTACCATTCCACTGGTCTTTGCCGTGGTAATGGGCGCCGACTTGCTGGCAGGACCAACGCTTAACCGCATTACGCTCTACGCTCTACGCTCTAATATTAAGCCTTGGCATGTTGGTTGATGACGCCATTGTGGTGATCGAAAATATTCACCGGCATTTCGACCAATTACCCGCCGGCGCAGATAAAGAAACACGCGCAGCCGCTGCTGTGAAAGCCACCAACGAAATCGGCAACCCCACCACCCTTGCAACGTTTACCGTCATCACGGTTTTTCTTGCGCTCACCATGGTCACCGGTATGTTGGGGCAGTACTTTTACCCCTTCGCGTTTAATGTCCCAACCGCGATGATCGCCTCTTTGATCATCGCTTATTCTGTTACCCCATGGCTGGCTCGGCGCTGGCTGCCAAGCGCCGTAGTGCTGATAAACACTAAACAAGCACAGGTAGCCAAACCAAAAAGGAAACTGCGTACCCAACAAATTTATAAACGCCTGCTGACTGCGCTGCTCGATAACACTCGGACCCGGCGGCTGTTTTACGTTGGTATTATCGTGTTGATTGGCGCTTCATTTTTACAGCCAAGCTGGCAGTTTTTACGGCCTCAAGGTTCATCCGGCGCAGTGTCGTACCTTGGCGTACCGATGACATTTTTGCCCAAGGACAACAAAAATACGTTCTTGGTGAATATCCATCTAGCAGATGATACACCGCTTGAAATTACCGACCGCGTAGCCCGTGAGATTGGCGAAGTGATCGCGCAACAGCCGTTAGTCACCCATTACCAAACCTACATTGGCATTCCCGCCATTGTCGATTTCAACAGCCAGCTCAAAGGTAGCGCCCAATATGTAGGCCCGCAATTTGCCGAGATACGGGTTAACTTGGTCGATAAATTTCAGCGTGAAACCCGCTCTATCGATATCGTACTAGCGCTTCGTCCGGCGGTCGCTAAAATTGCTGCGCGTTACCCCGGCAGCACCATTCAGCTGCTGGAAGACCCATCAGGGCCACCGGTTCGGGCCACCATTTTAGCGGAGCTATATGGGCCTGACCTTGAAGTACTCGAACAACTGGTACAAAAGGTTGCTGCTGAATACCGAAACACCTATGACATGGCTGAAGTGCATACCAGCACCCCTTCAAACGTTTCAGAATACCGCTTTCAAATTCGCCGCGATGCCGTAGCACTTGCAGGGCTTGACCCCGCTAAAGTATCCCAAGCATTGGGGCGCTTAATGACAGGCGAAACCCTTGGCTACGCCCACCCCCAAGGGGAGCGCAGCCCAGTGCCGATAAAACTACATATTCCTCGGCAGCAACGCATTGAGCCACAACTGCTTGAACGGGCCTTTGTAACCAACTCGGCGGGTAAAAAAGTACCCCTTTCTGAACTGGTAGACGTCGTTGAAGCTACGGCATTAAAGCCGATACACCATAAAGACACCGAACGGGTTCATTACGTTGGCGGCGAAACAGCCAACACCGGTGCCATCTATGCGGTGTTAGATCTCGACCGGCGGCTTAATGGCATGCATGTACATGGCCTTGATCACTTAAAAACCGTCAACCTGCAAACTGAAGCAGTAAGGCCCAACAGTTTGGATGGCTACAGCCTATTATGGGAAGGCGAATTACGCCTGATGCTGGATGCATTTAGAGACATGGGCCTAGCCATGGTGCTAACCCTAGTGGTGATTTACCTGTTGTTGGTGGGCTACTTTCGCAGCTTCAAAATGCCGGCACTAGTGATGTCCGCTATTCCACTGGCCTTCATCGGTGTATTCCCTGGGCACTGGATATGCGGCGTTACGTTTTCTTCTGCATCTATGGCTGGAGTCATTGCGTTAGTGGGCGCAGTGGTGCGCAACTCGTTGCTGATTGTTGAGTTCATCCAAGACCGGCTAGCACAGGGCTATGACATGGATGACGCCATTCGCGAAGCCGGAGCTATTCGGCTGCGACCCATCATGCTCACTACCATGGCCATTGCACTGGGTACTGCCATTATGGTGCCCGACGCGGTATTTGGCGGACTGGCAATCTCCCTTATATTTGGCT
Organism: Pseudomonadales bacterium; assembly: GCA_016763075.1. Classification (GTDB taxonomy): domain Bacteria; phylum Pseudomonadota; class Gammaproteobacteria; order Pseudomonadales; family JAHRWD01; genus JAHRWD01. The sequence continues at coordinate 7,375 of JAESUM010000090.1, read as the reverse complement.
CCATGAGCTCAGCGCTACTGGTTATATTTGTGGTGCCACTGCTTTATAAGCAGTTCATAAAACAAGTTTGATTCGAAAACCCTAAATAGCAGGCAATAAAAAAGGCAGCTAAGAGCTGCCTTTTTTATTGCCCTAGCTTTACACCTAGGAAACCTAAGGGGTAAAGCTAGAAAGCCTTTCAACTTACTGGTCAGACTACTTCTAACTACTTCTAACTACTTCATAGTGCCTGTCGGTATCTCATTGTATGGCATACCTTTATCAGAGCGTGGCTCTTGCGGTAAACCAAGCACACGTTCAGCGACAACATTACGAAGAATTTCATCGGTACCACCAGCAATACGACCAGAAGGCGATTGCATAAAGGTTTGCTGGAACATGGCAGAAAACGGCGCAATTTCTTTGTCGTTAATCATGCCTGCGCGGTCCATCAGCATCATGGCAAACTCAGCCATATCCTGGCTTTTAGCAGCGCCTACCAATTTACCAATGGAGTTTTCAGGGCCCGGAACTTCACCCCGAGACATCGCCGAAATACTACGAAAACGAGTGAATTTCAAACCACTGAATTCGGTGTACCATTTCGCCAATTTAGCCCGTACTGCGCCATCTTCAATAGCTGGCTTGCCATTGATGTTAACGTTTTTAGCGAGCTCAATCAGCTCAAGTACGTCGCCGCCTTTACGCTCGCCAACCGCTACCCGCTCGTTCATTAAGGTTGCTAGCGCTACGTTCCAACCGTCGCCAACTGCGCCAAGGCGCTGGCTATCGGGGATCCGTACATCGGTGAAAAATACTTCGTTAAAACCTGATCCACCGGTGATTTGCTTAATGGGCCGTACTTCAACACCGGGGCTTTTCATATCGACCATAAAGTAGGTCATGCCTTTATGCTTAGCGACGGTCGCGTCAGATCGAGTAACCAGAATACCCCAGTCGCTGTAGTGCGCGCCGGATGTCCAGATTTTCTGACCATTGATGATCCAGTCATCGCCGTCTTTTTCAGACTTGGTGCGGATGCCCGCAAGGTCAGAGCCTGCAACAGGCTCACTAAATAGCTGACACCAAATTTTCTCTGACGATGCCAAAGTCGGTAAATGACGTGCTTTTTGCTCGTCGTTTCCGTAGGTCATAATAGTAGGGCCGGCCATGCCTAAGCCAATCATAAAGAAGCCTTTAGGCACCAAATATTGGCCTTCTTCTTGGTCCCATATTACCCGTTCAATTTGGCTGGCTGCTCGGCCGCCGTACTCTTTAGGCCAGTGCAAACAAGCCCAACCATTTTCATGCAATGTATGCTGCCATTTTTTGGCTATCTCAATGCCTTCGGCTTCATTTTTAAGGTTTTTGTCCCAGCTATCCTGAGGGTCTGATTTACGTGTTGCCACGGAATCCAGAAAGGTTCTGACTTCGGCTCTAAACGCCGCTTCTTCCGGGGTATCGTTAAAATCCATGATAATCTCCTGCCATTCTTAATTAGGCTATTTTGTTAGCGATGAGTGCAAGGTACGACGCTTAAGCTTCGGTACTTGCGATGACACGACTAATTAATTTTTCTTCCCAAAGCGACTGGCTGCCTAGATTGTCCGCAAGTAACTTAGACCGGCGATAAAAGAAATGACAATCAAATTCCCAGGTAAAACCCATGCCGCCGTGAATTTGAATATTCTCTTTGGCGCATTCATACATCGCTTTGGTAGCGCTGACTCGTGCGGTTGCCGCAGCAACTGGCAGCTCAGAATCGCCAGTACTCAACGCCCAAGCGCCGTAGTAACAGTTGGAACGCGCAAGCTCGAGAGCCACAAACATATCTGCCATTTTGTGCTTCATTGCCTGGAAACTAGCAATGGAACGACCAAAAGCGTAACGGTTCATCGCATAATCTTTAGCGGCATCGAGCGCCGCTTCGGCTGCCCCAATTTGCTCAAAAGCAAACAGTACTGCAGCGTGATCAAAAACCTTTTCAAGAGCCGCAGCGCCTTTACCGTCTTCGCCCAATAGCTGGGCTGGAGTGTTGTTAAAGGTCAAACGCGCTTGTGAGCGGCTTGGGTCCAGCGTGCTTAACACTTCTTTAGCGATCGAAGCTTCACTGAGGTTTACCAAATACAGCGACGTGCCGTTACCGCCGTTTGCAGCTACCACTGCAAAATCAGCAACATCACCATCGATAACGGGGATTTTCTCGCCGGTTAATCTGCCGTTTTTAAAGGTAACTGAATAACCTTCAGCGGTTGTGCTGCCATAGCCTTCAGCATCTGCAACGGTGCCAATCAACTCACCAGCGGCAAGCTTAGGAAGGTACTGCTCTTTTTGCTCCAAACTACCAGAAAGAAGCAGTGCTTCGGTAGCCAGATAAACGGAGGATGAAAAAGGAACAGGAGCCAGTGAACGACCCATCTCCTCTGCGATCATGCAGAGCTCTAAGTAGCCTAAGCCAAGGCCTTCAAACTCTTCAGGGATAACCGCCGCGGTCCAGCCCATATTGGCGATGTCGCTCCATAACTCTTTGTCGTAGGGCTCGTCACCCTCAAGAATGTTACGAACGGTTGTCAGTGGGCATTTGTCAGCAAGAAACTTATTTGCCTGGTCTTTCAGCAGTTTCTGGTTGTCAGAAAACTCAAAATTCATGGTGTTGAGACCTCCATGTAGATTTTAAAAAGAGGTAAACAACTTTTTATACCAGCGTGAATCGGTCTATTTAGCTGTAGAAATATCCGGGCAATTCTAATGAACTCGCACATCGGTATTTAGCAGATAACGGGGATTGCATCAGGTCGCTGGGTATTATTATTGTTAACCTGTGAACGAGAAATTCTATCCCAATGACGCGCTCATGTCACGGTGGCCCTTTAACAGGCAAGACAAATTAGACACCAAAACCCTTATGCATATGACCTGCAATTCGGATTGCCGAAACCTTAATCTTATCCGCGGTCTCACCGACAAAAAGCTCATCAACCGTGGTTGAAAAATGCTCCAGCCAACGATCAAAGTGCTCCTGTTTAAAGGGCTCACGTTTGGCCAGTTCACGGTGAATATTCATGGTGTGACGACGGTACCAACCTGTACCCCAAAGAATTCTTTCCCAGTATGCCGCCAGGGTTGGCAGCCTCTGAAAGATATATAACTTGTTACCAAAGAAGGGAGCGAGCAGCTGATCCTCTAACAATTTAAGATATAAAGCCTCAATCAGCAAAGATAGATCCTGGCTGTTTTCAATGTCGTGCCGCTCATTTTTGGCCACCCGCAGACGAGCTGCAAGTCGCCGAGGTGGTTGATGATTTTTCAGCTCCATCGCCATTATTTTTCCTATTGAGGTAACTCTTTACGAGAGCGATCGTTAGTCCTGTTTCAGCAGGCTACTAATAAAATCCCCGGAACATTTCAGCACTGTCTCGGCACTGTCGAGATGAGGGTAGTGAGTGGAGCCTTTAATCTCCTCTACGCTCAAAGGGCTACTGATGTGTTTTCGGGAGTGCTCAAGATTGTGCAGGTAACCGTAGTTGTCATCGGTGCCGTAAATCTCCAGCACCGGGCAGGTAATCTTTACCAGGTATTCAGCATAATCACGCGGAACATAGTTAGGGTCCGTTGAGCCGCTGGACCAGTTACGAAACAGAATATCTGTATTATCACCGTGAAACGGAATCAATTTGTCACGAAGCTTTCCGCTGTCGTAAGCGGCGATGGCTTTATCCAAACCCTCTTTAATATCCCCGTGGCTTACCAGTTGCGGCGCGATTGCGACGGTACCGATAATCTGGTCATGCTGCATACCCGAAGCAATCAGCGCAATACCGCCACCAAAGCTATGCCCAACCAGTATCACTTCTCCCAAGCCATAATAGGCGAAGAGGTCTTTTAGTGGCTGATTGGCCTCCTCTTCCCGCGCATCGTACTCCAGGGGAACCACCAGCATATCTGATTTGCCATGCCCCCAACGCTCATAAACAATCGCAGACAGGCCGGTTTCTTCGACCATTTGATAGGGAAATTTACGCCACATGGCGATACAGTCCAGCCCACCGTGGATAAACACCAGTGTAGGTTTTTCAGGATCAATTTTGCCAATACGAAGCGTATTGATATTGTGGCCATTGGCCATAATGAGCTGTTCTTGAGTATCCATTCTGATTGATCCTTTTATTATTATGAGGCGTTTACAGTAAGAGCGGTGGCTGGAATTCGTATTCTATTTAGGCATAACGGTTACGGCAAAAAAAGTATAAATTAGCTTTGCACTAAAAAAATAGCTCTCGCAATTTATGACCCGGTTCAGCCGCACGCATAAAGGCTTCACCTACCAGAAAGCTATTCACTTTATGGCTGCGCATCCGCTCAACATCATCCAGCGTGTGAATGCCGCTTTCGGTGACTACGATACGATCGTCGGGAATATATTGCAGCAGATCAATGGTGGTATCGAGGGAGGTGGTGAAATCTTTGAGATTACGGTTGTTGATGCCGATCAGCCGGGTATCGAGCTGCAAAGCCAGTTCAAGTTCCTGTTTATCATGCACTTCAACCAACACATCCAGGCCGATTGAACGTGCGAGTGTGCACAGCTCATTTAACTGTTTGGCGTTCAGTGCGGAGACAATCAGCAAAATACAGTCTGCACCTAACAGGCGCGATTCAATAATTTGATATTCACTAATGGTGAAATCTTTACGCAATACCGGCAATGAACAAGCAGCACGGCCCTGCTGCAAAAAAAGATCAGCGCCCTGAAAAAAATCGATATCGGTTAATACTGAAAGGCAGCTAGCACCACCGCTCTGGTAGCCTTCAGCAATCGCAGCGGGATCAAAATCTTCGCGGATCAGCCCTTTGCTGGGCGACGCACGTTTCACTCCAGCAATCACCGCTGGATCACCCGCCGCAATGCGCGCTTCGATCGATTGCACAAAACCTCTGGGCGTATCGGTTTGGCTGGTGAGCTGAGATTTAAGCTCGGCAAGTGAAACCTTGCTCTCACGCTCCGCAACTTCTTCTGCTTTGCGGGCCAGTATTTTGTCTAAAATAGTGCTCATACGGTCATCCAGTTACTTCAGTCTTAAACTGCTATTGGTTTTAAACTACTTATTGCTCTTAAACTACCGACTGTACCTAAACTACAAGAGTCTTAAATACTTTGAGTGAAGGCGATTAAATCCTTCAATTTTTCACGGGCCTGGCCACTGGCCAGTAGATCCTGCGCCATCTCAACCCCCTGCTCCAGAGTCGAGCAGATATTGGCCGCATAGATCGCCGCGCCGCCATTCAGGGCTAGAATATCGCTGGCTGCGCCGCCCTCGTCACTGAGTGCTTTTTCGATCAACGCCAGACTCTGCTCAGAGTTGTCTACTTTCATGGAATCCAGCGGTTGGCGCTCTATGCCAAAATCTTCGGGTTGAATCAGGTATTCGGTAATTTCACCATTTTTCAGCTCGACGACTCGGGTCGGCGCAGCGGTGCTGATTTCGTCCAGCCCATCTTCGGAATTGACCACCAATACATGCTCACTACCCAGCGCTTTGAGCACCTCCGCCAGCGGCCGTAACCACTGCTTGCTGAACACACCCAATACCTGATTAGGCGCACCCGCTGGATTGGTTAAAGGCCCCAGCAGGTTAAATATGGTGCGAACCGCCATCTCTTTACGCGGGCCGATCGCATGTTTCATAGCGCTGTGGTGGGCCGGCGCGAACATAAACCCAACGCCAACTTCCTCCACACATCTAGCGACTTGCTCAGCGCTTAGCTGTAGATTTACACCGGCTTGCTCCAGTACATCCGCGCTACCGGTATTGCTGGAAACCGAGCGATTACCATGCTTGGCAACTTTCCCGCCCGCTGCAGCAACCACAATGGCCGAGGCCGTCGAAACGTTAAAAATACCGGACTCATCGCCACCGGTACCACAGGTATCTACCAGATTTTTGCTGTCGAGTTTTACCGGCGTTGCGAGCTTACGCATAACACCAGCGGCACCCACGATCTCATCGACGGTTTCGCCTTTCATCCGCAGGCCAATCAAAAATCCGCCAATTTGTGCCGGCGTTGCTTCGCCGGTCATAATTTGCGTCATCACCTGGCTCATCTGAGCGCGGCTAAGGTCTTGCCCTTCAATTACCTGTGCGATTGCTTGTTTGATATCCATCGTCGGCCTGTTGTATCGGTTGATGTCTGAAATCGATTTCTAAATCGACGTAGCTTTCTAGAGGAAGTTTTTCAGTAACGCATGACCTTCGTGGGTCAAAATCGATTCAGGGTGAAACTGCACGCCCTGGATATCCAGTTCTCGATGCCGCACCCCCATAATCTCATCCAGCTCGCCAGACTCGGTTTCAGTCCAGGCGGTGACCTCAAAGCATTCTGGCAAGCTTGATTGTTCAATCACCAACGAGTGATAACGGGTAGCCTGAAATGGGTTTTTCAGCCCTTTAAATACGCCAAAATCATTGTGGTAAATCATCGATGTTTTACCGTGCATCACTTCTTTAGCGCGGACAATTTTCCCGCCAAACGCCTGGGCAATAGACTGATGCCCAAGGCAGATGCCCAGAATAGGTAATTTACCGGCAAACTCGGTGATCGCATCAATAGAAATACCGGCTTCGTTAGGCGTACAGGGCCCCGGGGAGATCACCAACCTTTCTGGCTTCAGCGCTTTGGCTTGCTCAATGCTGATCTCATCGTTGCGATGCACATTTACATCAGCCCCCAGCTCGGCAAGGTACTGCACCACGTTGTAGGTGAAGGAGTCGTAATTGTCGATCATCAACAACATGGGGGTCTCTTTATCTACTGTACAAATGGGTATGAATTGCGAGCTATTAAGCTGCGCAACCAAGGCCGCAGATTCTAACATGAGGTCAGGCCAAATAGCCTGTATCACCGAGCAGCCCATAAACCTTCCTGTTGGGCCAAAGGTTTGGTGGCTCACTTATCCAAAATCGCCCTTAAATTACTAATATGCGCGCTAGCTACCGCTTTGGTTTCTTCCTGTGAGCGCTGTTCATCCCAGCCTTCCCATTCAACATCTTCTCTGGGTAATTCGTCTAAAAAGCGGCTTGGGGTGCATTCGCTCACTTCGCCATATTGCCTACGCCGGGCACTTAGGCTCAGGGTTAGTTCACGCTGAGCACGGGTGATACCCACATAAAAAAGCCGCCGCTCTTCTTCAACCGAGTCTTGTTCGATGCTGGTGCGGTGGGGTAGCAAATCTTCTTCTAGCCCCATAATAAATACGTAGGGGAACTCCAGCCCTTTGCTGGCGTGCAGGGTCATGAGTTGTACGCGGTCGTCGTCATCTTCTTGCTGCTTTTCGTCGAGCATGTCGAGCAGTACCAGCTTACGGATCACATCGCTTAGGTCTGAGTCTTCGTTTTTT
>JAESUM010000089.1 GCA_016763075.1 Pseudomonadales bacterium | reverse complement strand
GGCGCACATTTGGGAAAGTCATTCCCGGCGATATGCTGATTTTTGTTGCGGGTCAGCCCACAATCTACGGTCGGCAAAAACGCGAGCCGCTTTTTAACGCCGCCTCTACCACCAGTACACCTAAGCTCAAGCCGCTAATGATGCGGTTTCGGCGCGGAAAATTCTGCGGTCGCGGAGCCGTACCCAAAGGGAATTCTGAAACAATCACCCCTTGCGCTGCAATCTGCTTCGCTAACGCATGGTTTTTTTGCGGATACACGCGATCTAATCCGGTACCGACCACCGCAACAGTTGGCTTGTTTGCTTTCAATGCCCCGGTATGTGCTGCAGCATCTACACCTAGAGCCAGCCCACTGGTGACTATAATTCCCGACAACGCTAACGATCGGGAAAAACTCTCGGCTAATTCACGGCCCGACGCAGAAGGGTTTCGGCTGCCTACCATGGCCAATTGTGGCCACAGTAAATAGTCGGGGTCGCCCACACAATAAAGAACCAACGGCGGGCTTGGAGTATTTTTCAGCAGGGGAGGGTAAGCGCTGGAGCTGATTGGAATTAAATGATGTTGATCGCCTTCCAACCAAAGTAAATCTTGCTCAAGTTGCTGCGCTAGTGGGTGGGTATCTGGCGCTTTTTGGTATTCCAGCAGTTGGTCCCGCGCTGCTTTGCGCACACCAGCGCGCTCATACACCGACGCGGAAGCCATAACCACCTGCGATGGGCAACCATCAGCACCGGCCAATTTGGAAAAGCTGCTGTAACCAAGTCCGGCAACTCGATTGATCAACAGCCATTGTTTTAATGTTCGCTTGTCCATGCGAATGTTTCAGAATGAATTAGTGACTTTTTGCGATATCACCAACGGCCAGTGTCCGGCTTGCTTCTAACACCAACGCATAACTCATTTTTTCGAACACGCGATACACCATCATCACGCCGCCCTTTTCCGCTGGTAAACGTATTTTTTGGTCCGAAATTTCATCGTCAACAACCATGCCTTCTTTATAGATAGTTAACACATTGCCAATCTTAATATTCTCTCGTTTACCTTTATTCAGTACTACAACATCGTATTGTGAAACCTGCGTAACTCCACCAATCACAGCGGTAATCAAACCGTTCACAGGGTTCTCCGGCGGTTTGGGGTAAAAAGTAGAATCAATCCGTTGGGTCATTAACGGTAATAAACGGTCTTTAACGCGAATATCTGAAGCTGCTCGGCCCACCGCGACGGTAGAAGTGCCGTCGGCCACATCAATTACAGTGCCCGTGCCAATTTCTATGGCTTCGTAGCCCAGTAGTTCACCGCTGCTGGGGTCAAAATAGGTTTGTCCTGCACGGTAAATACCATAGACCTGTTTACCGCTGCCTAAGTCACCACGTGCATAAAGCGTATCTCCGCCGCCCATAATTAAGCGCCCTTCACGCCCAGACACCACATAAGCAGCTGCGTCTAGCTCACCTTTAGCCACAACCCGGTTACCGGAAAGGTATTGGCCAATGCTATCTAACGATATTTGTGCAACGTCGGCTGCGATGGCGCTAGCTCGTACACGTGGCGAAAGTTTTGTATCACGCGATGCAATAACCAAACGTGGCTCGCCATTAACCCACCTTAATTCAACCAAATCACCGGGGTAAATCAGGTGAGGGTTGTCAATTTGAGGATTGAATTTCCATATTTTTGGCCAGCGCCAAGCATCCTCTAAAAAAGCAGCTGAGATATCCCAAAGGGTATCGCCTTTTTTAACTACGTAGGTTTGTGGATGGCCTTGTTTAAGCGCCAATGTGTCGGCCTGCACCAGTGCTGTACTGGCTAAACACAAAATACCAATCCACTTCTTAAAATGTATCCTCATCTCAAACATCCTATCTAGATTCCTTTTTATAAGCACACTGTCGGTGGGCTTCACCCATCAAACCCGCACTACTTCGCCGAAAATACAGCCAATTGAGCTAATTTATAGCCAATATTGGTCGATACATCAGATACCTACGGTGAAAGAATTTGTACCACGTTTTATTACATTTTGCAGCTATAAACCCGCAACCACATGACACAACAGACGTTCACCGGATTAATTGTAGTTCGCAATGGATCGAAATATTAAAATTCTTTGGCTTTGATGGGGTTAATTCCCCGTAATCTGTGCGTTTTGTGCTGGATTAAGCACTATTAACTCGCTATAAAGAATGGTGCTTAGCACTAAAATTCAAGGCATAATGCCGCGGCCTTAATTTCAACCCCATTAACTGTACATACAAACCGACATGGCACTACTCAATATTCTCGAATTCCCTGACCCGCGACTGCGCAAGGTGGCCAAACCCGTCACGGTATTTGATGCTGCGCTGAAGAAGCTGTCAGAAGATATGATTGAAACCATGTACGACGCCCCCGGCATCGGGTTAGCAGCGACCCAGGTTAATGTTCACAAACGTTTGGTTGTGATTGATATATCTGAAAACCACAACGACCCTTTGGTGTTTATCAACCCGAAAATCACTACGTTGTCGGATGACGAGCGTGAGTGGGAAGAAGGCTGCCTTTCAGTACCGGGCTATCAAGAGGCTGTCATTCGACCCAAAGATATTCGAGTTAATGCATTGGACATCAACGGTGATCCGTTTGAAATAGAACCCGACGAGTTGCTCGCGGTGTGCATTCAACATGAACTAGACCACCTTGATGGCAAGCTATTTGTAGACTATATCTCGTCGATCAAAAGACTACGCATCCGCAAGAAACTCGAAAAATCCCATAAAAAACGGGCTTAATCACCCAGCAGATTCTATTTATGACTGATACCTCTCGTCCAGCTACACGGGTCGAGCCGCTGCGTATTATCTACGCCGGCACCCCTGAATTTGCCACCTCCGGACTAAATGCCCTGCTTGACACTGAGCATCAGGTTATTGCGGTTTATACGCAACCCGACCGCCCTTCCGGCCGTGGCCGAAAAATAAAACCAGGTCCGGTTAAACAGCTTGCGCTGGATCATAAAATCCCGGTTTTTCAGCCGCTAAACCTACGTGACGAAGGCGCCCAACAAGAGCTTGCAGCACTCAAACCAGACCTAATGGTAGTCGCAGCCTACGGGCTTATTCTGCCTCAGCTAGTGCTCGATATTCCTGAATTTGGCTGCATCAATATTCACGCTTCATTGCTGCCGCGTTGGCGCGGTGCTGCGCCAATCCAATATTCTGTACTCAGCGGCGACACCGAATCCGGCGTCACGATCATGCAGATGGATAAAGGCCTCGATACCGGCGATATGCTGCTCAAAGAAGCCTGCCCAATAGAAGCAGACGAGAATGCGTCACAGTTACACGACAAGCTAGCCGTACTCAGCGGGCCATTGTTAGTGAGTGCTATTGAACAGCTCATGCAAGGAACCGCCAAACCGCTACAGCAAGATTCCAGCCTTTCGACCTACGCACCCAAAATTGCCAAGCAGGATGCCTGCATTAATTGGCACCGCAGCAGCACCGAAATATCATTACAGGTACGGGCATTCAACGATTGGCCAGTGGCCTACACCGAGCTAAACAACGAACGTATACGGGTTTGGAGCGCCGAACCCAGCAGCAACACTGCCCAAGGTGTAAAACCCGGAACGGTTACAGAGTGCCAAGCCAGTGGAATTACGGTTGCCTGCGCGCAAGGCACGCTCACGCTGGCAAAAATCCAATTCGCTGGCGGTAAGGCTCTGCCTGTGCGAGATATTCTTAACGCCAAAACAGTGCGTTTGCAGCAAGGGGACTTGTTCACATCTGCCCTATGAGCCCACCCAAACATTCCAACCCAAGAAGCGCTGCGGCTCTCACGTTATGCGCCGTAGTCACTCAGGGGAAATCGCTGTCAAAACTTATACCCGCCAGTTTGGAGGCTATCGACCCAAAACAGCAGGGGCTCTATAAAGAGCTTTGTTACGGCAGCGTTCGCTGGCATCCACAGTTGATGTTTTTGTTATACCAGTTGATGAAAAAACCCCTGAAGCCGAAGGACCAAGACCTTCAGGCGTTGATCCTCATCGGTTTATACCAGCAGTTATTTACCCGAATACCTTCTCATGCCTCTATTAGCGAAACCGTAGAAGCCACTAATGCGCTTAAAAAGAAATGGGCCCGTGGGTTGGTGAATGGGGTTTTGCGTAATTTTCAGCGTGAGCGTGACACTCTCATTGAGCAAATCAAAGAAAACCAGATTGCCCATTACGCTCACCCTCGCTGGTTTTTAAAGAAGATTCAAAAAGCATGGCCAGATCATTGGCAGAGCGTGGCGGATGCGAACAACCAACGCCCGCCCATGACGCTGCGAATCAACCAACAAAAAACCTCCGTTGACCGCTATCGTCAATTACTTGAGCAAGAGCAAATCGGCAGCGAGGCCTGTAGTTTTTCAAGCCACGGAATCACCCTCACGCAGCCCTGCGACCCGCTTACATTACCCGGCTTTGCGCAAGGTTTAGTCAGCGTACAAGACGAAGCGCCCCAGCTCAGCGCAGACATTTTGGCTCCAGCCCCTAACGAGCGAATACTTGATGCTTGCGCGGCTCCCGGCGGCAAAACCTGCCATCTATTAGAGACGCAACCCAGCATTGAGTTGGTCGCTGTCGAGAAAGAACAAGAGCGCAGCACCCGCATTCAAGAAAACCTCACGCGGCTCCAGCAGCAGGCAAAAATCATCGTGGCGGATGTTGCGAAGCTTACTGATTGGTGGGATGGCGAGCCCTTTGACCGAATATTGCTCGATGCTCCGTGCTCTGCAACCGGCGTAATTCGACGTAACCCAGACATTAAATTATTGCGAACCAAGCAAGATATCGAGCAACTCAGCACCTTGCAGCTGCAGTTGCTAAAAGCCGTGTGGTCTACACTCAAACCCGGCGGCACCCTTTTATATGCAACCTGTTCGGTGTTGCCACAAGAAAACGAAGAAGTGCTTGAGCAGTTTTCACAGACGACGCCTTTTATTAGCCAAACCATTGATGCGCCGTGGGGCATCGAACTTAAATACGGTAGGCAGCTCCTACCTATTAACGGACAACACGACGGCTTTTATTACGCAAAGCTCGTCAAACCTGAGGCCAGCTCATAAACCACCGATGACAAATCTATGCCCTATGCCTCAGTTAAATGCGTTGGCCATTGCTCGCAAAGCATACAAGTGTTTTATGGCGAAGCGCAGCTTTACAAGCCAGAATAACCGGAGCATCATGTCCCGCCTATGAAAATCATTATTCTCGGAGCAGGGCAGGTTGGCGGCACACTCGCGCAAAGTCTAGCGAGCGAGCACTTCGATGTAACGCTGGTCGATGAAAACTTAGATGTCCTGCGCACGTTGCAAGATGCCCACGATATTCGCACCGTAGCGGGTAAAGCCTCCTATCCCAGTGTATTGCGCCAAGCCGGCGCTGAAGACGCCGATATTCTAATTGCTGTCACCAACAGCGACGAGATCAACATGATGGCCTGCCAAGTTGCCTACCATGTGTTCAACACACCCACAAAAATTGCCCGCATTCGCTCGACAGCGTACTTAATGAACACCTCGCTGTTCAGCAACGAAGTCATTCCCATTGATGTGGCTATTTGCCCAGAGCAATTAGTTACCGACAGCATTAAACGGCTCATCGAATACCCCGGCGCACTGCAAGTATTGGATTTCGCTGAAGGTACGGTGCAGTTGGTTGCGGTTCGTGCGTTCTACGGCGGGCCATTAATCGGGCAGGCATTATCTAACCTTAAAGAACATGTACCTTCGGTCGATACCCGTGTGGCGGCTATCTTTCGTAAGGGTAAGCCCATTATTCCGCAGGGCGATACGGTGATCGAAGTTGACGATGAAGTGTTCTTCATTGCTGCCAAAAATGATATCCGTACCGTAATGAGTGAGCTACGACGACTCGAAAACCCCTACAAGAAAATCATGATCGCCGGTGGTGGCAATATTGGCGAGCGTTTGGCCGAAGGCATTGAGTCACGCTATCAAGTGAAGATCATCGAGCGTAGCGTCGAACGGTGCCGATACCTTTCAGAGCATCTCGATAACACCATTATTCTCAATAGCGATGCCTCGAACCAAAACCTGCTACTTGAAGAAAATATCGAAAACACCGATGTTTTTTGCGCTCTAACCAATAATGACGAAGCCAATATCATGTCGTCATTGCTGGCCAAGCGGCTTGGCGCAAAGCATGTAATGACCCTGATCAGTAACCCAGCCTACGTAGATTTGATTCAAGGCGGTGAGATCGATATTGCGATCTCACCACAAATGATCACCGTTGGGCACTTGCTGCGGCACGTACGCCAAGCCGACATCGCCAACGTATATTCGCTGCGCCGTGGTGCAGCAGAAGCCATCGAAATTGTCACCCATGGCGACGAAAACTCTTCAAAAGTCATTGGCCGTAAAATCGGCGATATCAAGCTACCGCCGGGCACCACCATCGGTGCTTTGGTGCGAAACAGTCAGGTGTTAATTGCTCACGACCACATTGTGATTGAAGCTGAGGATCATGTGATTATGTTTTTGATTGATAAACGCCGTATACGCGAAGTTGAAAAACTGTTCCAAGTCGGCATTAATTTTTTCTAAACGATTGATCTAAACCCTCACGGACGAAGCTTCTTAAGCACCATGCACTATACCGTAATCCTCCGAATTCTTGGGCTGTTACTGATGGTATTTAGCCTCAGTATGTTGCCATCTGCAGCGATCTCACTCATATATGGCGACTCCAGCTGGATAATATTCGTCGAGTCTTTTCTTGTCTCGCTCTTTACTGGGTTCGTCATTTGGTACCCAGTACACCGAGCCCGCGGCGAGCTACGCTCCCGCGATGGCTTTCTCATTACGGTACTGTTCTGGCTGGTATTGGGGTTGTTTGGGGCGGTGCCCTTCGTACTGATTGAGCCTCTTCAGCTCGGTTTCACCGATGCGGTTTTTGAGTCGTTTTCTGGCCTGACCACCACCGGTGCAACGGTTATTACTCAGCTCGATCATCTGCCAAAATCCATTTTATTCTATCGCCAACAACTGCAGTGGTTTGGCGGTATGGGCATCATCGTGCTCGCCATCGCTATATTGCCTATGCTTGGCATCGGCGGCATGCAGCTGTATCGCGCAGAAGCGCCAGGCCCGGTAAAAGACAGCAAATTAACCCCACGTTTAGCTGAAACCGCCAAAGCGCTTTGGTATATCTACCTATTCCTCACCATTTGCTGCGCATCAGCCTATTGGCTTGCAGGCATGGACCTGTTCGATGCTATTTGCCATAGCTTCACAACCGTCGCCATTGGCGGGTTTTCTACCCACGACAGCAGCATTGGCTTTTTTGACAGCCGGGCCATTGAATCTGTTGCGGCTGTTTTTATGGTGATATCCGGTGCCAACTTTGCGTTGCACTTTTCGGCATTTCGCAATAAGCAATTGAGGCACTACTGGGCTGACCCAGAATTTAAAGTCTACTTTTTAATACTCGCGGGCGCGGTGGTGTTTTGCTGCGCTTTCTTGGGTTATTCCCGCAATACTTTTGATTCTTCAATTTGGATCACCGGTGCATTCGAAGTGATATCGATCGCCACCACCACTGGTTTTAGCTCTTCGGGATATTCCGAATGGCCCAATTTATTGCCTTACTTGCTTCTTTGGCTGGCCTTTGCAGGAGCCTGTGCAGGCTCTACTGGCGGTGGCATGAAAACCATCCGAGTCATTTTGCTGTGGAAGCAAGGCATACGAGAGATTCACCGGCTAATCCACCCCAACGGCGTATTTTTAGTTAAGCTGGGTAAAACCTTAGTACCCCCCAACATCACCGAAGCCGTATGGGGCTTCTGCACGGTCTATGTGGTGGTTTTTCTCGCCATGCTAATGGCTATGCTAGCCACCGGGGTTGATATGATTACCGCGTTTTCAGCGGTTGGTGCATGCATCAATAACCTTGGTCCGGGCCTAGGCGATGTCGCCATGAACTACTCTGAGCTTAACGACGTTGCCAAGTGGATTTGCACCTTCTGCATGCTTTTAGGCCGGCTAGAGATTTTCACTCTTTTAGTGCTGCTATCGCCAATGTTTTGGCGACGATAGCGGCTTTTAGCTGCATCTACTCCATTGACTCATTCTCGCTGGCAAAATAAATACCAAAACCAAGATGGCCCCGGTACTGCTTGTGAAATTCTGCTAAAAAACCAACATCTATTACCCGCAAGCGGCCAAGCCCTAGACCTTGCCTGTGGGCTTGGCGGCAATGCGCTGCTACTAGCTAGCAAAGGCCTGCAATGCCACGCTTGGGATTTTTCGTCCGCCGCGCTAAAAAAACTTAACCGTTTTGCTAAAACCGACCAGCTTGATATAACCACCAAAGAGATCGACCTTGAGACCAGCGCGTTTCCAAAAACCCAGTTCGATGTGATCGTGGTTTCACATTATCTTCACAGGTCGTTATGCGCCAATATTTGTGATGCTTTGGCACCGGGTGGCTTGTTGTTTTACCAAACCTTCTGCCAGCAAAAGGCATTCGAACAGGGGCCAAAAAGCGCCAAATTCCTATTGGCTGAAAATGAATTATTGAGTTTATTTACGGCGTTAAAACTTGTTGTATATCGTGAAGAGCGGCTGATAGGGAATACTTCCGAGGGCTTTCGAAATCAAGCCATGCTGATTGCACAGAAGCCTTCGTAACACCGCTGTACTTCTGAAAATGGCTATTTCTTAGCGTGGCCCAGGTTCACTGATCAGAGCGAACATAAGTAAGGTATAATCTGCCGCTTTAATTTAATTGATCTGTACTGGGCGGGCCTTCGTTGAATAATCAAACCTCCTTTGATCTGAGTACCTTTCAGGGCCTGATCTTCGCACTACAAAATTTTTGGGCTGAACAAGGCTGCATTATTCTGCAACCGGTGGGTCTTGAGGTCGGTGCGGGTACCTTTCATTCCGCCACCTTCCTTCGCGCTATTGGCCCAGAGTCGTGGAGTGCGGCATACGTACAGCCTTGTCGGCGACCCACTGATGGGCGCTATGGCGAGAACCCAAATCGTTTACAACACTATTACCAGTTCCAAGTAGTGCTTAAGCCTTCACCTGCTAATATTCAAGATCTTTACCTCAAATCGCTGCGCTTTCTTGGCATAGACCCAGAAGTTCACGACATTCGATTTGTAGAAGATAACTGGGAATCGCCCTCATTAGGCGCCTGGGGTCTGGGTTGGGAAGTATGGCTTAACGGTATGGAAGTCACCCAGTTTACGTACTTTCAGCAAGTCGGTGGGCTTGACTGCTACCCGGTGAGCGGCGAAATAACTTATGGCTTAGAGCGCATCGCGATGTACTTACAAGGCGTCGATAGTATTTACGACCTAGCGTGGGCTCGATCTGATTCTGGTGTGGTGACATACGGCGATGTGTTCCACCAAAATGAAATCGAGATGTCGAGCTACAACTTCGAACATGCGAACAAAGACCAACTGTTCCGCTACTTTGATGAATACGAACAAGAAAGCCTAGCGCTAATTGAGAAGAACCTACCGCTACCAGCCTACGAGTTTGTGCTTAAAGCATCCCACACTTTTAATTTGTTGGATGCCCGGCGAGCCATTTCTGTCACTGAGCGACAAGGCTATATTTTGAGAGTACGCACATTGGCTCAAGGGGTTGCCAACTGCTACTTTGAAGCGCGCCTCGCACTTGGCTTCCCGCTGGCTCCCGAGGCTATTCGTAATGAAGTTATTGCCTCCCTTGAGTTATCGAAAAAGGGAGGAAAATCATGAGCCAACAAGATTTCTTAGTTGAGCTAGGCGCTGAAGAGCTGCCACCTAAAGCGCTTAAAGCGCTGTTTAAAGCTTTTTCAAATGGCATTCGTAATGGGCTTGAAAAAGCCAGTTTAACATTCGATGAACTGCAGCCTTTTGCCACACCACGACGCCTAGCGGTAATCGTCAGTGGCCTGCAAAGCCAACAACCCGACCAAGTCAGCGAACGGCGCGGGCCATCGGTAAGCGCTGCTTTTGACGATGCCGGCGAACCCACCCGCGCTGCTAGCGGCTTTGCACAATCATGCAAAGTTTCGGTAGATCAGCTTGATCGGTTAAAAACAGACAAGGGCGAATGGCTGGTATTTAACTCCCGCACCGAAGGCAAACAAACCGATACGCTTTTGCCCGGCATTGTTGAAAAGGCGCTCAATGACCTGCCTATTCCCAAACGCATGCGCTGGGGCAGCACTCGGCATGAATTCGTACGACCGGTGCATTGGTTAATTATGCTATTTGGCGAACAGGTTATTCCCTGTACGCTATTCGGTATTGAGTCGGGCAATCAAACCTGGGGCCACCGGTTTCATGCCAACCACGCCATCAGCATTGCTAAACCAGCCGTTTATGTAGATACCTTGGAGCAACAAGGCCGAGTTATCGCTGACTTTGAAAAGCGCCAGCAGCAGATCACCACCGGCATTGAAGAACAAGCAAAGCGCTTTGACGCCACCGTTGTGGTCGATGCTAATTTACTTGATGAAGTCACAGCAATGGTCGAATGGCCGGTTGCGCTGTCGGGTAATTTCAGCGAAGAATACCTTGAGCTGCCCGAACAAGTTCTGGTCTGCTCGATGATCACCCATCAAAAGTTTTTCCATATGGTGGGTGCTGATGGAAAGATGTTGCCCAAATTCATCACCGTAGCGAATATCCAAAGTAATGATCCAGAAGTGGTTATTTCGGGTAATGAGCGGGTTATTCGGCCGCGCCTTGCGGACGCTGCGTTTTTCTATCAAACCGATCAAAAAACCACGCTTCGCGCCCAGCGCGAACGACTCAAGGGAATTGTCTTTCAAAACCAGCTCGGCTCGGTCTACGAAAAGACGGTCCGTATTGCCAAACTAAGCGCATTCATTGCAGGGCAATTGCAACACAACGATGCGGCTGTCACCCAAGCTGGCGAGCTTTGTAAATCAGATTTAGTGACCGACATGGTTAGTGAGTTCCCTGAGCTCCAAGGTTTGATGGGTTATTTTTATGCCTCTAAAGAAGGCCTTGATCCTGCCATTGCTGAGGCATTAAACGAGCAGTATTTACCCGGTTTTTCTGGTGGGCCTTTGCCGCAATCGATCGATGGATCGGTGTTGTCCGTTGCAGATAAAATCGATACCTTGGTGGGTATATTTGGCATTAAAAAGCCGCCCAGCGGTACCCGCGACCCCTTTGCCTTAAGACGATCTTCATTGGGTGTCTTACGTATATTGGTGGACAATAAGTTAGATATAAATTTACGCGAATGCCTTCAGTACGCGGCCAACTTGTATCCCGCGCTACCTGCTGGGGATGATGTTGTGGAGCAGGTATTTCAGTACATGACGGAGCGTTTCAAAGTCTGGTATCAAGACCAGGGCGTACCGGTTGAAGTATTTAACGCTGTCTGTGCCCTGGGCATCGACCAACCAATTGATATCGATAGGCGCATTGATGCGGTTAACCGATTCCGCGCCATTGATGGTGCTGCAGACTTAAGTGCGGCCAACAAACGCGTCGCCAATATCTTAGCCAAGCAGGCCTCAGTAACCGATACGGCGCTTAACACAGCGCTGCTAGAGCAGGGCGCTGAAACCACATTGGCCGATAGTATTGCGGCAAAACGACAAGAAGTTGCACCATTTGTTGAGCAGTCTAATTATTTCGAGGCGCTTAATGCGCTGGTTGCATTACGTGGGCCGGTCGACCAGTTCTTTGATGATGTGATGGTCATGTGCGATGACGCCGATGTGCGAAATAACCGGATGATTCTACTCACAGAACTGCGCTCATTGTTTCTACAAGTCGCTGATATCTCGCTGTTGCCTAATAAGTAACGGCTGATTCTCATTCACCCCACGGGATTCCAAAACCTTTATGTTGTCTAATATACGCGCCGTTATTTTCTATTTCGGTTATAGCATCTTCACCATATTGCAGGGCTCCCTTGGGCTATTGATAGCCGTTTGCTTGCCGCCTAAGCTTCGTAACGACTACATTGCATTATGGTGCCGTACGGTTCTTTGGTGGCTAAAAGTAACCTGTGGTGTCACCCACACGGTTGAAGGCGATATCCCTAAGGGCACGTTCGTTTTAGCGGGTAACCACCAAAGCCCCTGGGAAACCATATACCTACAATTCTTCATCTCGCCAGTCTCAACAGTCCTAAAAAAAGAGCTATTGAAGATTCCGTTTTTTGGCTGGGCAATGGCAATGATGAACCCCATCGCAATTAACCGAGAAGATGGCAGAGGCGCTGCCAAACAAGTACTTAAAGAAGGCAAAGAGCACATTGAGTCTGGCTTTTCGGTGTTAATTTTCCCTGAAGGCACTCGCCAAAGCGTAGGTAAACTTGGGCGTTTTAACCGCGGTGCCGCCAACCTTGCGGTAGCAGCAAAAGCACCGATACTGCCTTTTGCTCACAATGCCGGTAAATATTGGCCCGCCAAAGCCCTGGCTAAAACGCCAGGTAATATCCGCTTTATTGTTGGCCCCGTTATGCACCCCGAAGAGATGACCGCAAGAGAGCTCAACCAAAAGCTGGAGCTGTGGGTTCAACAAGCAACCAATGAGCTTCAAGGCACCGCTTCTGACGTTGCGGCTTCAGATACGCAGGACTAGCTATACCAACACTCCCATGCCTGGTCTACCCCCTTCTCCTACAACGCGCGAGCCTTTCGTTGCAACTTCAGCTAGCTAGTCTCATCAACGTAGCTAAAAGGTCACCCCACTGTTAGGCAGCGTAGTCCCGCTACGCAAATCTTCTTTAGTTCGGGCCCATCAAGCTACCGCCGGCGCTTATGATAGCCGCGCTCATCGAAGCTTGGTACGCTACTTACTCCTTATTATTATCGTGAGTAACCCGCGAGCATGCTTAATATACGTAACTGGGTAGTCTACGAAGCGAGATATTCTGCCTCTTTTATTTTCGTTGGCACCTTTGTATTTTTGTTGCTCTGGTACGGGAGCGCAGGCGCATTTAGTGCAGGTAACCTGCCTGGGTTCTTCAGTTCCAAACGCCAGCTTATCGGCACAATCGCAATGCTAGTGATCCTACCTAGCTTCCTTTTATCGAGTTACGTGCGCGCACAACGGCGTACGTTTTCGCTGTTGAGCCAACTTCAAGCGCCGTCGCTTCCAAACTATGCGGGTATATCTCAGGACCTTTCGGTGGGTTTTGTTTTTGGCGGAACATTGCTGGGGCTTAGCTACTCGCTTTTAAACCTACCCGGGCAACCTTCAGAGATCACTGCAGCAGGGCCGGTCATCATCGCAATAGCGATAGGCCAGCTCCATCTTTGGAGTGTTGTAGGGCTAATCTTGGGCGCACGGCTGCGCTCGTCATTACTGTTTCACCGAGCAGGAAAGCTGGTCACATTTAATTTATTTGAAACATCGAAACTTAAAATATTCGCCCAAACAGGCTTAACGGATGCACTGATCGTATTGGTTGGGCTTACGCTTAGCGTATTGCAGGCCCTCGATGCACAGTTCAGATACGACAATTATTTACTCGCGGTGGTTGTATGTTTACCGGCAATCGTCGTGCTAATGATTACGCCAATGTATTCCCTCCACTTACGACTTCGTGATCAGAAACAAACTGAAATCGAAGCGGTAAACGTTCTGATTCGAAACGCATCAAAAGCGCTATCGGGCGAGCGTATTCAACAACTAGAGCAGCTACTGCAAAGAAGAGATCGGCTTAAAAGTTTATCAACTTGGCCGTTAGATGTATCCGTTGTATCGCGCTTGTTGCTATACATCGTAATTCCGCCATTGGCTTGGTTAGGGGCCGCCTTTGTTGAAATAGGCTTGGATGGGGTTCTGAAGACCGGTGGTGGATAATTCGAACCCATATTTTTGGGCTGAGTATTGAGAAGCTAGCTAGCAGCGCGTGTTTACATTTATGGTTGGCAATACATTTTGAGTTACACCTTAGCAGCTTAGCAGCTAAGCACTAACTCTCAAGCCGGCCTTTACGGTTGCTATATAACCCCTAAAAAAATCTGCCGGCTACCTTTAGCTGTTTACAGCGGTGTAGTGGTTACCTTACCTTTATCTATACGTCCAAATTAGCTACTTTAAGCGCATTTTCTTCGATAAATGCTCTACGCGGTTCTACCTGATCACCCATTAATGTGGTGAACATTTGGTCGCAGGCGATGACATCTTCAATAGTAACTTGCAGCATGCGCCGCGTTGCCGGGTCCATGGTCGTTTCCCACAGTTGATCCGGGTTCATTTCCCCCAGCCCTTTGTATCGTTGGATTGCACAGCCTCGCTTGGCCTCTTTCATCAGCCAATCCAGCATCTGCTGGAACGTGTCCACGTCATGGCGTTTCTCACCACGCTGTACAAAGGTGCCGGATTGTGCAAAAAACGAACTGTATTTAACGTGGAAGTCGCTCAATACTGCATAGTCTGAAGACAACAAAAATTCTTTACTGATCAAGTAGTTGTGCATCACACCATGTACGGCCAAATCAACGCTTGGCAGGTATTGATCAAACTCTTCGTCGCGGTATACGCTCAGCTGAGGCGTTTGGCTTTCTGGTAAATGACGAGCTTCAATGCCAGCAGTTAACTCTTTAACCCAGCTTTCGATTTCGTCGGCATTTCGCAATTTTTCGCTATCGAGCACCGGCATATATACCAATTGCTCAAGAATAACCGCTGGATAACGCTTGGATAACTTGTTGATAACTCGGCGTATATTGGAGAAACTGTTTAACAGCTCTCTGAAATCATCTCCATCAACTTGGCGCTCGCTAGATTCTAATCGAGCATTTTGCAACGCTGTATTAAGAAGGTATTCATCAAGAGCGTCATCATCTTTTATATACAGCTCCTGTTTGCCACGTTTCATTTTGTACAACGGTGGCTGAGCAATGTAAATATGGCCACGTTCAACCAGCTCCGTCATATGACGGAAGAAGAAGGTGAGTAATAACGTTCGAATATGAGAGCCATCGACATCCGCATCGGTCATGATGATGACACGGTGATAACGCAATTTTTCGGGATTGTATTCATCCTTCCCGATACCACAGCCAAGCGCGGTTATTAAAGTACCCACCTCAGCAGAAGAAAGCATTTTGTCGAACCGTGCTTTTTCAACATTCAGAATTTTACCTTTAAGAGGCAAAATAGCTTGGTATTTACGGTTTCTGCCCTGCTTAGCGGATCCGCCCGCAGAGTCCCCTTCCACTAGGTATAGCTCGGACAACGCCGGGTCTTTTTCTTGGCAATCGGCCAGTTTACCCGGTAAACCCGCGATATCTAACGCGCCTTTTCGTCGGGTCATTTCCCGTGCTTTACGAGCGGCATCTCTTGCTCTCGAGGCATCGATAATCTTCTGGGTAATGAGTCGAGCTTCTTGCGGGTTTTCAACCAAATGCTCCTGAAGCTTGCGGCTCATCTCTTGCTCAACAGCCGTTTTCACTTCAGATGAAACGAGTTTATCTTTTGTTTGCGATGAAAACTTAGGGTCAGGAACTTTAACCGAAATAATCGCAGTAAGGCCTTCGCGTGCATCGTCGCCAGAGACGTTAACTTTTCCGTTCTTCTGACGATTTTCTTTTTCCATATACGCATTGAGGGTTCTAGTTAGACCGGCTCTAAACCCAGCCAAATGCGCTCCCCCATCGCGTTGCGGGATGTTATTGGTATAACAAAATATATTTTCTTGGTAGGAGTCGTTCCATTGCATTGCAACTTCGACCGAAACCCCATTATCTGCTCCATCGGATTCCCGATCTACCTGAAAATAGAAAAGCTTATTTAGCGGCGTTTTATTTTGATTTAAATAGCCTACGAAGGCTACCAAACCGCCCTCATAGTGGAACTCCTCGGTATCACCACTACGTTCATCTTCAAGAACGATAGAGACACCTGAGTTTAAAAATGATAACTCCCTAAGCCTTTTGGCGAGAATTTCGAAATGGAATGCAATATTTTTAAAGGTGGCTGGCGAGGGTTTAAAGTGACATTCAGTACCTGTTTTTGTACTTTCACCCACTTCTTTCAATGGTTCTACTGGGTCGCCATGGCTGTAATGCTGCTCATAGACTTTACCCGATCTGCGTATCCGCAGAGTTAATTCTGCCGACAGCGCGTTTACAACCGAAATACCAACTCCGTGTAAGCCGCCCGAAACTTTATAAGAGTTATCATCAAACTTACCGCCAGCATGAAGCGTTGTCATTATCACCTCAGCAGCCGATACGCCTTCAGCATGAATATCTACCGGTATCCCTCGGCCATCATCAGAAACGGTTATCGATTCATCCGGGTGAATAACTACTTTTATCGTGCTGCAGTGTCCAGCCAATGCTTCATCAATTGAGTTATCAACCAACTCGAAGACCATATGGTGTAGACCGGTACCATCATCGGTATCCCCAATATACATACCGGGGCGCTTTCGAACCGCATCTAGGCCCTTGAGCACTTTAATACTTGATGAATCGTACGTTTCTGAATTATCCATTAATACACACTTTAAGTTTCTATTTTCATTGAATAGGCTTACATATACGCGGTCTAGCGGGGTGTTATTTAACTTTTGAAAACACACCTTGTTTCACGTGAAACACTGCATTTGTTAGCGACGAATCTTTGTCGACTATCATAAAGGACTCATCAACCGCAGTAATAAACACTTGGCCTTTAGTCTCTTTTAACTGCTTTAAAAAAACATCTCTGTTTTCAGCATCGAGCTCGGAGGGCAAATCGTCGACTAGGTATATCGTCTTATAACCACGAATATCGCTGACAATATCCCCTTGCACTAACTTCAGTGCACAAACAAGCATTTTGCTCTGGCCGCGTGAAAGCCGTTCGCTCGCCTGCAGGCCTTCCAGCTTAATGCTTAAATCGGCCCGATGGGGGCCATCCCTTGTATATCCAAGGACACGGTCACGCTCGAAGTTATTTGCGAGGTAATCGCCGTACGTTACTTCATTATCCCAACCCGACCTATACGACACATCTAAACCAGCGACCAAACACATCTGGGAAAACTTACTTTCTATCTTCGGGGCAAGCTCACTCATGTGATCCATGCGCAAACTATGGATTTGTTCGGCACAGGCGGCCAACTCTTCGTTCCACGGCTTGAGCTGCGCTTCAAGCCCCGTTAGTTTACCATACCGAAGCAATCGATTTCTTTGCTTCAACGCTCGATTAAAACGACTCCAGCTCTCAACATAATCATGTTCCACGTGAAACAAACCCCAGTCCATATACTGGCGTCGGATTTTCGGACTACCCTCTAGAAGCTGGAAGGTATCAGAGTTGATAAGCTGAACGGGCAGTGCGTGAGCCAAAATTGAAGCGTTAGTTACCGAAGCTCCGTTCCTGCGAGCCCGAACCTTCCCTTTATTGCTCACCTCAACACCTTGCTGAGCCTCCATAACCCCTGACGAGCCGGAGGTTATTTCACCGTAAATAAGCGCTTTATCGACGGTGGCTTCGACACTGCTGACAATATTCCGAATCTTTACGGTTCTGAATGACCTGGCTGTACTCAGGATATAAATAGATTCTAGAAGGCTAGTTTTACCGCTACCATTTTCGCCAATAATGAGATTTAAAGCAGGGGAGGGCGCTAGCTCTGCAGAGCTGATGTTTCGGACTCCAGATATTAGTATTTTTGAAAGCTTCACACTAAACCAGATAGATACACAAAATATCCAAACAAAGGCTAATTAACCCGTTGAATCCACGGGGGTTAGACTGCGAAGCAGGCTTTATTGAATGGATCGAAATGACAGCGACGCGAAAGAATGCTGCTTAGAGCTTTCTTCATGCGGCAGTAAATAGTCAGATTTTCATTGGCATCACAACGTATAGGGCATCAGGGTTATCCTCACGCTCTATAATTACGCCATTATCAGGGCCGGATAACGTAATACGGATTTTATCGCTTGAGAGCGTATTCATGACGTCAATCATATAGGTTACGTTAAACCCAATCTCAACAGCGTCGCCAGAATAATCCACTTCGATATCTTCTTCTGCTTCTTCTTGCTCGGGGTTGTTGGCCTTCAGCTTGAGTAGTTGGTCACTAAGGTACAACCGCACCCCGTGAAACTTATCACTAGAGAGAATAGACGCACGAACAAACGAGTCTTTGAGCAAGCGCCGCTCCGCTATGAGCTCTTTATCACCACCGGTTGGGATAACGTTTTGGTAATCAGGGAATTTCCCGTCAACCAATTTAGATGAGAACAAAAAGTCATCGGTACCTACGCGAACAAAGTTAGCGCCCATAGTAACGTTGGCAACAGCATCAGAATCGTTAAGCAATCTTGAAAGCTCAACCGCGCCTTTTCTTGGAATAATAACTTGAGTGATAGGGCCTGAAACATCGCCTTCGACAAGTTCACCGTTACACAATGCCAGCCTATGACCATCAGTTGCGACCGTACGAATTCGGTTTTCACCTACTTCCATCAACAACCCATTGAGGTAAAACCGCACGTCTTGTTGCGCCATTGCGAAGCTGATTGAATCAATAAGGTTTTTCAACGCTGATTGCGCCAGCGGAAATTCGATATCCGATGACTTTTGCTCGGTCTGCGGGAAATCATCAACAGGCAATAACGACAACCGGTACCGACTTCGGCCAGATTTAACCAACAACCTATTTTCTTCCAACTTGAGCTGAATAACCGCTTCATCAGGTAGGGAACGGCAAATATCCATCAACTTTCTTGCTGGCGTGGTAACCGCACCAGTCGTTACGACCGATTGCGGAGTACCCCAAGCAACGAGCTCAACCTCTAAATCAGTACCCGTAATAGATAATTTATCTTCCGAAACAACAATTAGGGCGTTCGACAAAATCGGTAGTGTTTGTCGTCTTTCAACTACCCCGGTCACTAATTGAAGGGGTTGAAGTAAAGCTTCTTTCGAAATAATACATTCCATTCTATGGTTCCAAACTCTCTATTTTGTAGGGGTACAAAAATTAGGCGGTTAGTAATCTTTTCAGGTTTTTATGGTCTTCGGCAATATCCGTGGTGCTTTCTCTAAGTTCTTTTATCTTACGGCATGCATGCAGAACCGTGGTGTGATCACGCCCTCCAAAAGCCTCGCCAATTTCTGGAAGGCTACGATTGGTTAATTCTTTCGCTAACGCCATCGCCATTTGACGCGGCCTAGCGATAGAACGTGTGCGTTTCTTAGATTTTAAGTCAGCAATCTTAATTTTGTAATATTCTGCGACCATCTTCTGAATATTATCTATATTCACTTGCCGGTCTTGCAAGGACACCAAATCCTTAAGGGATTCGCGAACCAGATCAATCGTTATCGGGCGATTAGTAAAGCGAGCACTCGCGACCACTCGTTTTAGCGAGCCTTCAAGCTCGCGCACATTAGACTGAATCATCTGAGCAATAAAGAAGGCGGCGTCATTGGGTAAGGCCAACCCTATCTGTTCAGATTTTTTCTTAAGAATGGCTACTCTGGTTTCAAGATCAGGCGGTTCAATAAAGACCGTTAAACCCCAACCAAAGCGTGACTTCAACCGCTCTTCCATTCCAGTGATCTCTTTTGGATACCGGTCGCAGGTCATGATGACTTGCTTGCCGGTTTCAAAAAGACTGTTAAAGGTATGGAAAAATTCTTCCTGGGTACGTTCTTTACCGGCAAAAAATTGAATATCGTCAATAAGCAACGCATCGACCGTCCGGTAGTATTTTTTAAACGCATCGACTTCGTTGGTACGAATAGCACGGACCATATCGGCTACAAAACGCTCTGACGACAAAAACACGACTTTCGCGCCAGGGGTACTTTGAACGATAGCGTTACCGACAGCGTGCATTAAATGAGTCTTACCTAACCCCACACCACCATAGATATAAAGCGGATTAAACGCCCCACCGGAGTTTTCAGCCACCTGTAGCGCAGCAGCCCTACCCATTTGGTTAGACTTACCTTCAACATAAGTATCAAATGTGAAGTTTGGGCTTAAATTCGATTTATGGTCCGTCTGCGCTTGAGCACTGCTAGAACCGGCTGTATGACTGCTAGTATTGCCTCTGCGAGCACTCGGTGATTTTACAAGACTCGCAGCACCCATATAAGTGCTGGCTGTCGATACCCGGTTAGGTATGGAATTTGGTGCGGATTGTTGTCTTGACGAAGAAGATGCTGTTCCAGCCCCAGCAGACATTCTAGAACCCACTTCTAAGCAGACGTTTGGGGTAGCACCCGCAGCATTACCGTGATCTTGCTCATCGAGCAATTCATTGATTCGGTCTAGGAATTTTTCTCTAACCCAATCCAGCACAAATCGGTTCGGAGCAAGCAGACGTAACTCGGCTTCACTCTCCTCAACCTGCAATGGACGGATCCAAGTGTTAAATTGCTGCGCGGATAACTCTTCCTGCAACGAACTTGAACACCTGCTCCAATACGACAAACTCACTCAGTATTTCCCCAAGACTCGCCACGCTTTAGCAACAACCAAAAGAAATCACCAAACAGTGGCTGACAAAACTTATATGTTGCACGTGGCATTATTTTTCGGGACAGTTTAGCGGTAAAAACCTACATACGCCATCCTAATTACCAACCTAATATATGGTTAAATATTGTTTTAATTCAGTAGGTTAGTAACTTTATTATCAAACCAAACCAGCATAAATAAAAAAAACTAATCCGATGGAAAATAACACTATGTGAGTAACCTGTGGATAACTTCTCAAGCCAAATTAAGCTTAACTTCAAAGGTGCTTGAACTAAGGCTAAAATCTAATTAGAATGGCGAGTTCTCAGAAAAACGACCTGTAAACGGCGCTTATCTACCTATAGTTTAGAATTAATGATCAACTGGAAATTCGAATATGAAACGTACATTTCAGCCTAGTGTTATAAAGCGTAAGCGCACCCACGGTTTTCGCTCTCGTATGGCGACCGCTAATGGCCGCAAACTTATTCAGCGTCGCCGCGCTAAAGGTCGTACTCGTTTAGGTTGTTAACCATTTATGACTTCTTTCGAGTTTCCTCGAAATAGTCGTCTAAATAGCGCAGCTGACTTTGATAAGGTGTTCAAACAAACCGATTTCAAAGTATCCAACCGGTTTTTGCTGTTGTTGGCGCGTAAGAATCAAGAAGATCACTCTCGTTTAGGTCTGATAGTCGGTAAGAAGAAACTCAACCGTGCTGTAGATCGAAACAGAGTGAAACGTCGGTTACGAGAGAGCTTTCGAGCTCGGCAAACCAACCTTCAGCACTTGGATGTCATTGCTCTAGTTCGCAATGACCCTAAGACCCCGGAAGACAATCACTTATCTATGCAAATTGGTGCATTATTTGACCGTTTGATAGACATTAGTAGTGATGCAGACTGTCCCGCCGACCGTACTTAATTTTTACAAACATCACTGAAACATGATGAAAACCACCGCAATCCAGTTGATCAAAGGCTATCGCTACTTTATTAGCCCTATGCTCGCTCCTCGCTGTCGTTTTCATCCGTCCTGCTCTGAATATGCAATGACTTCATTTCAGGACCATCATTTCTTTGCTGCTCTATTTCTTTCAATCAAGCGTCTTTTGAAGTGCAACCCGTTCCACTGTGGTGGTTACGATCCGGTGCCTCCTTCAATTAAACAAAAATCTTCTGCTGACTCTCGATAATTCATGGATATTCAACGACTCGTTCTACTGAGTGCCCTTGGCCTCAGCGCATATTTTCTTATTCTCGCCTGGAATGAAGATTACAATAAACCCGCTTATTTGAATGGACCTCAAATTGTTCATCAAAACGTTTCCAGCGCACCTGCCATTCCTACTTCGGAATTTTCAAACTTGGCGGTTAACCAAGCCAACAGCAATACTGATATTCCAGCGATCGTGCCTGGTGTTGAAGAAGCGGTTATTTCCACCATGGAAAATACTGCAACCTCTCAATACGTCGAAATACACAGCGATACGCTTAACTTCACCATAGACCTGGTTGGCGGTGACATTATCAATGTGTCGCTACCCAAATATGCTGTCCACGTAGAAACGCCTGATGTACCGCTAACACTGTTAGAAAACAACAATATGCGCGTGTATATCGCACAAAGTGGTTTGATTGGACCCAATGGCCCTGATGCTCAAGCCGGTGGTCGGCCGCTCTATAACGCTCCCTTTAGCGACTACTCACTAGAAGAAGGCGATGACCAACTAAAAGTAACACTCTCACATATCGACGCTGCTGGCGTTGAAATAACCAAAGAGTTTATCTTCACCCGCAACAGTTACCTTGTTGATGTTAAATACACCATTAATAACCGCAGCAATACGGCTTGGTTGGGTAACTTTTTTGCGCAAATAAAGCGCGATGACAGCGACGACCCCGGAGCCGGATCAAGCTTTGGTGCACAAGCGTATCTTGGCACAGCCCTGTACACCCCAGACAAACCGTACACAAAGCTCGATTTCGACGATATCGAAGAACAAACCTTTAAACAAAATATTACGGGTGGCTGGATCTCTATGATCCAACACTACTTTATTAGTGCTTGGATTCCCTCAGCAGAAAGCTCTCACCTTTACCAAACCCGTAAAGTGAATGGCAGTAACCAATACATCATCGGTTTTACTGACCCTGTATTAACCGTTCCCGCTGGAGCTAGCGCTTCAACCGGCGCCGCTTTCTACGTTGGTCCTAAGATTCAAAGCCAGTTGGAGAAAATATCTCCCGGCCTTGAACTCACCATTGATTACGGCTGGCTTTGGTTCATTGCTCAACCGTTGTTTTGGTTGCTTACTTTTATTCAAGGTATTGTCGTCAACTGGGGTGTAGCGATTATCTTGCTTACCATATGCGTAAAAGCTGCGTTCTTTAAGCTCTCTGCCACCAGTTATAAATCGATGGCTAAAATGCGTAAATTGCAGCCTAAGATGCTCGACATACGTGAACGACATTCTGATGATCGTCAGAAAATGTCACAACTCACGATGCAGCTCTACAAAGATGAAAAGGTAAACCCGCTGGGTGGTTGCTTGCCTATCTTGGTTCAAATGCCAGTATTCATCTCGTTGTATTGGACACTTAACGAAGCCGTCGAACTACGTCACGCTAACTTCCTGTGGCTAACTGACCTTGCTGCAATGGACCCATACTTCATATTGCCGATAGTGATGGGTGTTACGATGTTTATACAACAACAGTTGAACCCAGCGCCACCTGATCCTATTCAAGCCAAAATGATGAAGATGATGCCTATCATGTTCACCTTTTTCTTTATGTGGTTCCCATCTGGTTTAGTACTGTACTGGTTGATGAATAACCTACTGTCTATTGCGCAACAATGGGTGATCACACGTAAGATTGAAAAAGAAGATTAACGAAGCAATGTCTGGTCTAGTGAACCTGACCAACATTAAGACCCGAATAACCGCCAGCTAAATTTAGTAACACTGGCGGTTATTCGGGTTTGTTATATCCCCTTACTCATTTCTACAACTAGCTTATAATTTAGCCAATTCTGGCAGCATATAAGTTAACCCTGAGGTTCCCGTGGAAACCCTACTAAACTCTGATACCGACACTATAGTTGCCATTGCCACACCTCCTGGTAGAGGTGGTATAGGAGTCATACGTGTATCTGGCCCAGCAAGTTCCTCCATCGCAAAAACTATTCTTGGTTTTTTACCTGAACCGCGAAAATCACGCTACGGCTCGTTCTACGACACCCATAAAAACGTGTTAGATGAAGGTATAGCTCTTTATTTCGAAGGCCCAAGCTCATTCACCGGCGAAGATGTACTTGAGCTACAAGGCCATGGCGGACCAGTTGTATTAGATATGATCGTTCAACAGCTCGTACAACTTGGCTGTCGAATGGCGCGCCCCGGCGAGTTCTCTGAAAGAGCCTTTTTAAACAACAAAATAAACCTTACACAAGCCGAAGCCATTGCAGATTTAATCGACAGCAGCACCCAGCAAGCTGCACGTAGCGCGCTTGCTTCACTACAGGGCGTCTTCTCTAACCTTATTGATGAACTCATCGAGCAGCTGGTAGATTTGCGCTGCTACCTTGAGGCCTCCATTGATTTCCCTGATGAAGATTTAGACCTACTAGCCAACGATAAAATAAGCCCACGAATCAAGTCTATTCAAACCCAGCTCGACAGCACTTTAAAACAAGCTAAACAGGGTTCACTACTAAAAGACGGCATACAAGTCGTTATCATTGGCAAACCCAATGCAGGCAAATCAAGCTTACTGAATTGCCTAGCAGGTAGCTCGCGAGCCATCGTTACCGATATTGCAGGCACCACCCGCGACCTGCTTGAAGAGCAGATCAATATAGACGGTCTGCCGATCAATTTTATCGACACAGCCGGCTTACGAGACCCCAAAGACGCTGTTGAGCAAGAAGGCATTAATAGAGCACTCAAACGCCTAGAAACAGCCGATTGCGTACTGCTATTAGAAGATGCAACACAACAAGAACATCAAGTATTAGAGCAGAAGTATCGTCAGCAGCTGCCTGAAAACATACCAATAATCCGGCTCATCAACAAAATTGACTTAACCGGTGCGCAAGCAGGTAAAGCAACTACTGATCCAGAAAAACCGGTCATTCGCATCTCAGCCAAACAAAACCTCGGAATTGATCAGCTAAAACAATACCTAAAAGAAGTGGTTGGCTTTAACAACACCAGTGAAAGCGCGTTTACCGCGCGCCGTAGGCACTTAGAATCGCTCGCGCAAACCCAGCAAATATTACAAAATGCGTTAGCTCAATGGACAGTCATTGGCGCTGCCGAGCTACTCGCAGAAGATCTTCGAGGGGCGCAAAAATGCCTCGAAGTCATTACCGGTAGCTTCAGTAACGAAGACTTATTAGACGTGGTTTTTTCAGGATTTTGTATTGGTAAATAACCGTTAATAAACATGGGATAACCTACTGTAAAACGCTGAATAAAATGAGCCTAAATGTGGACAACTTTATGCAAGCCTCAGATAGCCCTAGTTACTCACAATTCATCCCAGCCTATACTCAGGCTTAACAAGAATTAACAACAACCTAAAAACCATACTAAATCATTGTTTTTATTAGACAAAAAGTACTTTTCCACAAAAAAAGTGCTCACTAATAATAATAAACATAATCTTTTATATACATACTTTATTTATATTATTAATAAGCTTTAAAACAACCATTTATTCACAATCATCATTTTATAACCCATTTTTATGACTACAAATACACAATACAAAGTGATCGTTATTGGCGGTGGCCATGCTGGAACGGAAGCCGCTTTAGCATCAGCACGAATGGGCGTACCTACCTTGCTGTTAACACAAAATATTGAAACCATCGGTCAAATGTCCTGTAACCCGGCTATTGGCGGTATTGGAAAAAGTCATTTGGTTAAAGAAATAGACGCTATGGGTGGCGCGATGGCCACTGCCACCGACTTAGCTGGAATTCAGTTTCGTGTGCTTAATGCACGCAAAGGCCCCGCTGTACGGGCAACGAGAGCCCAGGCGGACAGAGCGTTGTACCGAGCAGCGATTCGAAATTTAGTCGAAACTCAGCCCAATCTGTCATATTTTCAACAATCAGCCGATGATCTTATTGTTGAAAATAACCGCGTAACCGGCGTTGTAACCAACACCGGGTTAAAATTTATGGCTGAAGCTGTGATACTCACCACAGGTACTTTCCTTGGTGGCGTCATTCACGTAGGGCTGCAAAATTACTCCGGTGGTCGAATGGGTGACCCCGCTTCCAATAATTTGTCGGTTCGGCTACGTGAGCTGTCGCTCAATGTTGGCCGCTTAAAGACCGGTACACCACCCAGAATAGATGGCAGAACAGTAGATTTTTCAGTGATGGAACCTCAACCGGGTGATCAACCTATCCCGGTAATGTCTTACATCGGTAACGCCCAACAGCACCCAGAACAGGTCAGTTGTTACATTGCGCATACCAATGAAAAAACCCACGATATTATTCGGAAAGGCTTAGATAGATCGCCGATGTATACCGGCGTGATAGAAGGGACCGGGCCACGTTATTGTCCGTCAATTGAAGATAAGATAACTCGTTTTGCGGATAAAAACTCTCACCAGATCTTTGTCGAGCCCGAGGGTTTAACGACCCACGAGCTATACCCAAATGGTATTTCGACCAGTTTGCCCTATGATGTTCAGCTGGCGTTGGTCCAGTCTATTACCGGGATGGAACAGGCTCATATAACCCGCCCGGGCTATGCCATCGAATACGACTACTTTGACCCACGCGGGTTAAAATTTACACTTGAAACAAAAGACCTCGCTGGGCTTTATTTCGCTGGTCAAATTAACGGCACTACCGGTTACGAAGAAGCTGCAGCCCAAGGGTTACTTGCGGGCATCAATGCTGGACTGCAAGTTAAGGATCAATCGCCTTGGAACCCGGCGCGTAATGAAGCGTATATTGGCGTTTTGGTTGACGATATAACCACCCATGGTGCGCAAGAGCCTTACCGCATGTTTACCAGTAGGGCTGAATATCGTCTGCTGCTACGAGAAGACAACGCAGATATCCGGCTTACCGAACAAGCCCGTGACTTTGGCCTTGTCGATGATTTTAGATGGAAAATATTCTGTGAAAAACAAGAAGGGGTCAGCACCGAACTTAAAAGATTGGATAAAACCTGGATACAACCCAACAGCCCCCAAGCACTGAGTATTCAAACGGTGGTTGAAAAAGAACTCAAACGCGAATATAACTTAACTGAATTACTGCGACGCCCAGAATTGAGTTATAAAAAACTCTTTGAGTTGGTTGATCTTGCGCAAGCACAACCGCAAGTGGCCGAACAGGTTGAAGTACAGATAAAATACAAAGGTTATATCGACCGCCAACAGCAAGACATTGATCGCCTTAAAGCCAACGAACGTGTGATGTTGCCAATCGATATGGATTACACTGGCCTCAGTGGTTTATCCAACGAAGTAAAACAAAAACTGGGTGACGTACGGCCAACCACATTAGGCCAAGCCGCGCGAATCTCAGGGGTTACTCCGGCGGCAGTATCGTTATTATTGATCCATCTAAAAAAACAATCTTTGGTACGTAAGCTGCCATTAGACTGAATAAATCGAATTATCCAATAAGCACCTATGACCCGTACTCGTAAACAATCAAACATATTGCCGCAGCAAAAAACAGACCTTACCCACTTGTTACGCAATGGTTGTGCGACCTTAGGGTTAACGGTATCTGAACCCCAAATAGAGCAATTGATCGCATACCTGTTGATGCTAAGGCGTTGGAATCATGTATATAATCTGACCTCTATAAATCAGCCAGAAAAAATGGTTGTGTATCACCTTCTCGATAGCTTGAGTGTGGTGCCATTTCTTCAAGGTGACTTGGTGATCGACGTAGGCACTGGCGGCGGCTTACCGGGCATACCGTTGTCTATCATGTTTCCAGAAAAACAATTTACCCTGCTCGATAGCGTCAATAAAAAAACCCGTTTTTTACAGGTTGCCATTGCTGAGTTAGGGCTCAAAAACGTCACGGTAGTGAATACTCGAGTCGAAAAATATATCGATCAGTGTTTTGATACGGTAGTCACAAGGGCGTTCTCGAGTATCGACTTGATGCTACAACTGACAGCTCATTTAACATCGCAAAATGGATTATTTATGGCGATGAAAGGTAAACCTGTAGATAAGCAGGACAACAAATTAACGGCCGGTTTCGTGTTGTTAGATGAAACCGAGTTACAAGTACCGGGCTTAGAAGCGCAGCGGAATTTATACCGAATACGAAAGGGAAGCTCGCATTGACTAAAGTGATCGCAATAACTAACCAGAAAGGTGGAGTGGGTAAAACCACTACCAGTGTGAGTCTGGCCGCGGCATTGGGGTCTTTGGAGCAACGAGTGTTGCTGATTGACCTAGATCCACAAGGTAATGCCACGATGGGTAGCGGTGTCGATAAAAACAGCCTCAACGAAACGGTTTGTGAGATTTTGTTAGGCCGAGCAACGTTTACGCAAGTCTTACAAAACTGCCCTGAAGCAGGCTACGATTTGCTGCCATCCAATGGTGAGCTCACCGAAGCTGAGGTTGGGTTGGTCGGCCAGAAAAAAAGTGAAACCCGCCTTAAAGCTGCGCTTACGCTAGAAAAATCAATTTACGATTACGTGGTTATCGACTGCGCACCATCGCTAAACATGCTGACGATCAATGCGTTGGCTGCAGCAGACACCGTGCTAATTCCGATGCAATGTGAATATTACGCACTTGAAGGTTTGTCCGCATTGATCAATACCATCGAAGGGATCAAGCAGTCTCTAAACCCTTTACTTACCATCGAAGGGATCTTACGAACGATGTATGATCCGCGTAATAGCCTCACCAAAGAGGTCTCTGCGCAGTTGAATTTGCACTTCCCGGATCAGGTGTACAACACCGTAATACCCAGAAATATTCGGTTGGCAGAAGCACCAAGCCATGGTTTACCCATTATTTATTACGATAAAAAATCCCGCGGTGCGCTTGCTTACTTAACCCTTGCAGCCGAATTTTTAAGAAATAACCAAGCCACGCGTGCATCCGCTACAGGAACCTCATGAGTAAGAAATCGAAAAAACCAAGTTTAGGTCGAGGTTTAGAAGCGTTACTAAGCACGCCCACTACCGAGCAGCTTGAAACTAGAGTGGATGACAATGACGGTGAGCTACGCTACTTACCGATAGAATTTATGCAGCGCGGCAAATACCAGCCCCGTAAAGATATGAATGCTGAGGCATTGGATGAGCTCGCCGAATCGATAAAAGCCCAGGGCCTTATGCAGCCGATCGTGGTGCGAGCAATCGGCGTCGAACGCTTTGAAATCATTGCAGGGGAGCGCCGTTGGCGTGCATGCCAATTGGTAGGCATGGAGACCATTCCCGTATTAGTCCGAGAAATTTCTGACCAATCCGCAGTGGCCATGGCGTTGATCGAGAACATTCAACGTGAAGACCTCAACCCGATGGAGGAGGCTGTCGCACTTAGTCGCCTCCAAGAAGAATTTGAGCTAACACACCAGGAAGTCGCGCAAGCTGTAGGTAAATCCCGCACTACGGTAACCAACTTATTACGGTTAATCACGTTAACCGATCGCGTTAAAACGATGCTTGAGCACGGCGATATCGAAATGGGCCATGCTCGTTCACTGATTAGCCTATCTGAAGAGCAGCAAGTTGAAGCTGCGAATCAAATTGTCGATAAGGGGTTCTCGGTGCGCCAGGCAGAAGCATTGGTGCGTAAGCTGATCGCTTCTAGTGAAAACCCTACCGACGTAATCATCGAGCAAAACCCAGACATCGAAGCCCTGCAGGAGAAGCTGTCCAACCAACTTGGCGCCAATGTGCAGCTTCAGTGCAATACCCGTGGCAAGGGAAAATTAGTTATTAGTTATAACTCTTTGGATGAGCTAGATGGAATACTTGCCCATATTCAATGATGCTAAAAACCAGTATCAGCAAAGCGTTTAAAAGATTGCTTGGTTATAAGTTGATTGCATCGCGTTAAGCGAATATAATCCGCGCCGGTCGATGGTTCATTCCAGATCACGGTGGTAGGAATAATATTTACACCATTGAGCTTTGGAGACCAGCAGTTGTTTACCAAGCGCGACCAGATAAACAAAGATTTAGTAAAACGAATATCGATATTTCAAGCAAATACCATGTTGTTTGCGGCAATAGCGGTGTATTTTACGACTGATTATTACGCTGCGGTAGCTACATTTGCCGGCGGCGCGGTTGGGTTTCTATCTAGCGTTTTATATACGTGGGTAGCGCTGAAACCGATGCAAAACATCAA
Source organism: Pseudomonadales bacterium (assembly GCA_016763075.1). Lineage (GTDB taxonomy): Bacteria > Pseudomonadota > Gammaproteobacteria > Pseudomonadales > JAHRWD01 > JAHRWD01. Next base: position 42,319 of record JAESUM010000089.1, on the reverse strand, counting down.
ACCCAATAAAGTGGTTGGGCGGTTTTACATCGGTGGAGCAGTAAGATTTATAACGTTAGTTGTGTTGTTTTACGCAGCACTTCATGTAACGGAACGAATTTCACAGGTAGACAATACGCTCTATCTGTTGATTGGGTTGGTAATTTCCCAATTAGTACATGCGTTAAGTCCCGCTTTTTTAAAGCAGGGCGGATAATCATAGATCCCGAAAGAAGTATTTAGCGGGTTCAGAAAATTTCCATACGATTAATTGGAACTGTTTTATGTCAAGTGCAGAGCTGACTTCTGGCGAATACATCGCCCATCACCTCACAAACTTAACGTTTGGTAAGAAAATCGACGGTACTTGGGGTTTTGCAGCAGATGGTGCAGAAGCCGCCCATATGGGTTTTATCGCACTAAATGTCGACACCTTTGGTTTTTCCTTGGGTTTAGGTATTCTGTTTTTATATGTATTTCGTAAGGTTGCAAAAAACGCCACTACCGGTGTTCCCGGCGGGCTGCAAAATGTAATTGAAATGGCGGTAGAGTTTGTTGACGGAAACGTCAAAGGGATGTTTCACCATAAAAACACCATGATCGCTCCGATGGGCCTAACCATTTTTTGTTGGGTGCTTTTGATGAACGTGATGGATTTAATCCCGGTAGACTTTATTCCTCATACCGCTAGCTTGTTAGGCGTGCCGTATTTGAAGGTCGTGCCAAGTACAGATGTAAATATCACGATGGGCATGGCGCTGAGCATATTCCTATTGGTGCTGTTTTATAGCGTTAAAATGAAGGGCCTTGGCGGATTCGCTAAAGAACTGTCTATGCACCCGTTTGGTAAATGGGGCCTGCCGGCTAACCTATTTTTAGAATTAGTAAACTTGATTGCTAAGCCGATTTCACTCGGTCTGCGACTATTCGGCAACATGTATGCGGGTGAGATGATCTTTATTCTTATCGCCTTATTGCCTTTTTATGTTCAATGGACGTTAGCTGTTCCATGGGCCATATTCCATATTCTGATAATCACGCTGCAAGCCTTTATTTTCATGGTATTAACCATTGTGTATATGGCGATGGCTCACGATTCTCACGAATAGCTAATTATTTTTAACTACATTTTATAACTGCAAAAACCGGAGCGAATATGGAAACTAGTGCTGCATTAGTATATATGGCTGGCGCAATCTTAATGGGCCTTGGGGCTGTCGGCGCTGCAATCGGCGTAGGTATCCTTGGTGGTAAATTTCTAGAAGGCGGTGCTCGCCAGCCAGAATTGATCCCAATGTTACGTACAGAATTTTTCGTTGTAATGGGATTGGTTGATGCTGTTCCGATGATTGGTGTTGGTATTGGTCTATATCTTCTGTTCGCGGTCGCTTAAGACTGTCGTTGGCGTAATCGTACTAACGAGATAGAGGAACTAAAGTGAATATTAACTTAACCATCCTTGGTCAAGTCATATCCTTCGCCATATTTGTATGGTTTTGCATGAAGTTCGTGTGGCCGCCTTTGATGGCAGCGATGGAAGAACGACAAAAGCAGATTGCTGATGGCTTAAGCGCTGCAGATCGCGCTAAAGTAGATCTTGGTTTGGCTCACGAAAAGGTTGCTGAGCAACTTCGTGAAGCTAAAGATCAAGGCGCTGAAATTGTAGATGCTGCAAATAAGCGAGCAACTCAAATAGTTGAAGAAGCAAAGGATCAGGCACGCGTTGAAGCGGATCGGATTAAACTGGCTGCGCAAGCTGAACTCGAGCAAGAAGTGGCTCGTGCTAAGCAAGCATTGCGAACACAAGTGGCAAGTATTGCTATAGCGGGTGCTGAAAAGATACTTGGTTCTAGTATCGACAAAGCAGCTAATAGCGAGATTGTTGATCAACTAGCGGCAGAGTTGTAGGGATTATGGCTGAACTAACCACACTAGCACGGCCCTACGCGAAGGCGGCATTTGAATACGCGTTGAGCGCAAAGGCGCTTGTGGCATGGTCTGAGTCGTTAGCTTTTGCTTCGGCAGTGGCTAGTGATGCGCAAATTCAGCTGGTTCTAAAGAGCCCCGCGCTGACCGCCATTCGAAAGTCAGAGATATTTATCGATATTTGCGAAGGCAAATTAGATGAAAAAGTAAAAAGTTTTATCAATACTCTTTCGGTAAATAACAGGTTGCCATTGCTGCCGGTTATTTTCAAAGGCTTTGAAAAACTAAGATTGGAAGAAGAGGCGATGATGGAAGTCAGCATCACCTCGGCCTTCGAGTTATCGGAAGGTGAAAAAACCAAGCTATTAAATGCCTTAAAGGCTAGATTCAATAAAGACATCAATATGGTCTCTGATATTGAAAAAGGTCTAATAGGTGGTTTAGTTATTCGAGCGGGCGACCTGGTTATAGATGGTTCTATACGAGGCCGTATCCAAAAGCTCACCGAAGCAATGAATTCTTGATTGAGGGATAGGAAATGCAACAGCTGAATCCGTCAGAAATCAGCGATATTATTCGTAAACGAATAGATCAATTTGAAGTAACGTCAGAAGCCCGAAACGAGGGTACTATCGTAAATGTTTCAGATGGTATCGTTCGTATTCACGGTCTTCAAGACGCAATGTACGGGGAAATGATTGAGTTTCCCGGTGGCATTTACGGCATGACTTTGAACCTTGAGCGTGATTCTGTAGGCGCTGTAGTTTTAGGTGATTACCTTGAGCTTGAAGAAGGCCAAACAGCTCGTTGTACTGGTCGAATCTTAGAAGTTCCAATTGGTCCGGGCCTTAAAGGACGGGTTCTTGATGCACTAGGTAACCCTATCGATGGCAAAGGTCCAGTGGAGTCAGTTGGAACCGATGCGATTGAGAAGGTAGCTCCGGGCGTAATTGAACGTCAAGCGGTTGACCAACCGGTTCAACTCGGTTTGAAAGCAATTGATGCAATGGTTCCAGTTGGCCGAGGTCAGCGTGAACTAATCATTGGCGATCGCCAAATTGGTAAAACTGCTGTTGCGATTGATGCCATCATCAACCAAAAAGATAGCGGAATTACCTGCATATACGTGGCGATTGGTCAGAAACAATCAACCGTTGCCAACGTAGTGCGTAAGCTCGAAGAGCACGGTGCGATGGATCACACAATCATCGTTGTTGCTGGCGCGTCGGATCCGGCTGCGATGCAATATATAGCACCGTATTCAGGTTGCACGATGGGAGAATACTTCCGTGATCGCGGCGAAGATGCTCTCATTATTTATGATGATTTGACTAAGCAAGCTTGGGCCTACCGTCAAATATCCTTGTTGTTGCGCCGGCCGCCAGGTCGCGAAGCGTATCCTGGCGATGTTTTCTATTTGCACTCCCGGTTACTCGAAAGAGCCTCGCGAGTTAATGTTGAATACGTAGAAAAGTTCACCAATGGTGAAGTGAAAGGTAAGACTGGTTCTTTGACCGCGCTACCAATCCTTGAAACCCAAGGTGGTGACGTGTCGGCGTTCGTACCGACTAACGTAATTTCGATTACCGATGGTCAGATTTTCCTTGAGACCGACCTATTTAACTCAGGTGTTCGTCCAGCAATGAATGCGGGTCTATCCGTATCGCGTGTTGGTGGATCAGCTCAGACGAAGATTATTAAGAAGCTTGGCGGCGGTATTCGACTAGCTCTCGCTCAGTATCGCGAACTAGCGGCGTTCTCGCAGTTTGCATCTGACCTGGATAAAGCTACTCGAGACCAACTTGAACAAGGCCGTCGCGTAACAGAATTGATGAAGCAGAAGCAGTACTCACCCATGAGTGTTGCTCAAATGGGTATCGTTTTGTACGCAGTTAACGAAGGTTACCTTAACGACGTTGAAATTGACAAAACCGTCGATTTTGAAGCATCTCTGATTTCTTATCTTAATGCTGAGCATGCAACATTGCTCACCAAGATTAATGAAAAAGGCGATTATAGCGACGAAATCAAAGCCGGTATTAAAGACGCGCTTGATAAGTTCAAAGCAACACAGACTTGGTAGCGAGTAGTCGCTTCACTTGAGATAAAGAACGTTATATAGGTATCGCGAATGGCTGGCGGAAAAGAGATACGAAAGCAGATAGGTAGTGTTAAAAACACGCAAAAAATTACGAGTGCGCAACAAATGGTTGCGGCGAGTAAAATGCGTAAAGCTACATTGCGTATGGCTGCAGGTAAGCCCTACGCAGGCCGTATCGCTGGTGTAATCGGTCACCTCGCGAATGCTACGACCGAGTTTCGGCATTTATACCTTGAGCAGCGCGAAGTTAAACGTGTTGGCTATATCATTGTTTCATCTGATCGGGGCCTTTGTGGAGGCCTCAATATCAACCTCTTCAAGAAACTTTTGAGGGAGATAAAGGAATGGTCAGATAAAGGCGTTGAAGTTGACCTATGCCTAGTCGGAAGTAAAGCAGTGGCATTCTTTAATCGTTTCGGCGGCAATGTGTTGGCGACAGTCAGCAAGTTGGGGGACTCTCCCGAAGTTGCCGATTTTATCGGTACTGTCAAAGTGATGCTCGATGCCTATGAAGAAGGCAAGATTGACCAGCTATTTTTATCTAGTAACACGTTTGTAAATAGCATGACTCAAGATCCGACAGTGTTGCAATTATTACCACTGCTGGCTGATGAAGACGAAAAACTTGGACATCACTGGGACTATATTTACGAACCAGATACCAAAGAGTTACTCGATGGTCTACTGATTCGATACGTTGAATCTTTAGTGTATCAAGCTGTAGTAGAAAATTTCGCGTGCGAGCAATCATCGCGAATGATCGCTATGAAAAGCGCAACCGATAATGCTTCAGATCTAATTGATGAACTGCAGCTTTCCTATAACCGGATTCGACAGGCTGCCATTACTCAGGAATTGAGTGAAATTGTAAGCGGCGCGGCAGCCGTATAACGAACGTCAGACAATATCTATTTAGAGGAATAACGATGAGTAGCGGAAGTATTGTACAAATAATTGGCGCGGTAATTGACGTAGAATTCCCCCGCGATTCAGTGCCAAAAGTGTATCACGCACTCAAAATTGGCGAAACGGGTACAACCCTTGAAGTGCAACAGCAGTTGGGCGACGGCATTGTCCGCACCATCGCTATGGGTAGTACTGAAGGGTTAAAACGTGGCTTAGATGTGACAACCACTAACGCCCCTATCTATGTACCCGTTGGCGAGGAAACGCTCGGGCGTATCATGGACGTTTTGGGCGAGCCAATCGATGAAGCGGGCCCAATTGGCGAAAAGAAAAGAATGCCAATTCACCGTAAAGCGCCTACTTATGAAGAGCAGGCTGCTAGTGACGACCTACTTGAAACTGGTATTAAGGTTATTGACTTAGTGTGCCCGTTTGCTAAAGGCGGTAAGGTTGGACTATTCGGCGGTGCCGGCGTAGGCAAAACCGTAAACATGATGGAGTTGATCCGTAATATTGCGATCGAGCACAGTGGCTATTCTGTATTCGCTGGTGTTGGCGAGCGTACACGAGAAGGTAACGATTTCTACCACGAAATGTCCGAATCCAATGTATTGGATAAGGTGTCTCTGGTTTACGGTCAGATGAACGAGCCACCGGGTAACCGATTGCGAGTTGCTTTGACAGGCCTAACGATGGCGGAGCACTTCCGTGACGAAGGGCGAGACGTATTACTGTTTATCGATAATATTTACCGATATACCTTAGCAGGAACTGAAGTATCAGCGCTATTAGGTCGTATGCCTTCTGCGGTTGGGTACCAGCCAACACTTGCTGAAGAAATGGGCGTACTGCAAGAGCGTATTACATCGACTAAAGATGGTTCTATTACATCAATCCAAGCGGTATACGTACCTGCGGATGATTTGACTGACCCCTCTCCAGCTACGACTTTCGCTCACTTGGATGCAACGGTTGTACTGTCTCGCCAGATTGCTGAACTGGGTATTTATCCTGCGATTGATCCATTGGATTCTACAAGCCGTCAGCTTGATCCATTGGTTGTGGGCGATGAGCACTATGCAGTTGCTCGTGGCGTTCAGAATACGCTTCAACGCTATAAAGAACTGAAAGATATCATTGCTATTCTTGGCATGGATGAGCTCTCTGAAGAAGATAAACAAGCAGTTGATCGAGCGCGAAAAATTGAGCGTTTCCTATCTCAGCCTTTCTTTGTCGCGGGGATTTTTACTGGCTCGACGGGTAAATACGTTCCTCTTAAAGATACTATTGCAGCGTTTAAAGGGATTCTTGAAGGCGAATATGATCATCTTCCTGAGCAAGCGTTCTACATGGTTGGCGGTATTGACGAAGTTGTTGAAAAAGCGAAAACTCTTTAACGACAGCGTCTAAGTCACTTAAGTTAGGATAAAGATATGTCGATAACTATCCACTGCGATATCGTAAGTGCTGAAGAAGAGATTTTTTCGGGACTTGCTGAAGTTGTATCAGCTACAGGTCAGCTAGGCGAAATTGGTGTGTACTACGGTCACGCACCATTGTTGACACAGTTGAAGCCCGGTGTTGTTAAAGTAATTAAGCAAGGTGGCGACGAAGAATTGTATTACGTCTCCGGTGGATTTCTTGAAGTCCAACCAGGAACCGTTACGGTACTTGCCGACACAGCTGTAAGAGCTAAGGATCTTGATGAAGCTGCAGCTGAAACCGCGCAGAAACAAGCAGAAGATGACACGGCAGATCAGTCATCTGAGTTGGATTTCGCGATGGCCGCGGCGCGCTTAGCTCAAGCATCTGCGCAATTGCGTACTATTCGTCAAATGAGAAATAAGGCTGGCTAAATTGTTTAACGATTTTTGCCAAATGTCTTAAAATTAAAGGGTAGCTTTTTTGGCTACCCTTTTTTTTGGTTAAAATACGGAGTTGTTGAATGAACCTGGAAATCATTGTCCTAGCAGCAGGCAAAGGCACGCGTATGAGGTCACGGTTGCCTAAAGTTCTCCACAAACTTGCTGGCAAAACAATGTTGCAACACGTGTTGGACACCTCCGCTAAACTAGCGCCGATCCAAACCACAATCGTATACGGTTTTGGTGGTGATCAAGTCCAATCATCATGCGTAGGACAACAACTAAGTTGGGTTGAGCAGGTCGAGCAAAATGGTACAGGGCATGCGGTTGCGCAAGCACTACCCCTGCTTAGCGACAACTCAGTTTCACTCATTCTATATGGTGACGTGCCGCTGATTACTACCTCAACCTTACAAGGCTTACTTGATTCTATTGATTCAACAGAGAAGTTGGCAATTCTAACTTGTGATTTAGTTGAGCCCAGTGGCTATGGACGTATCGTAAGAAACGAAGGTAACGAAGTTATTGGTATTATCGAGCACAAAGACGCGACTGATAAACAGCGCGAGATTCGCGAAATCAACACCGGAATTATGGCAGTATCAACCCAGCTGTTACGCACATGGATACCGGCTTTGTCCAACGATAATACGCAGGGTGAATATTACCTTACGGATATCGTCGCGCTAGCGGAAGCCAGTGACATTAAAATAAAGACGCATCAACCAGAAGCCGTCTGCGAAATTGAGGGTATTAATTCACGATCGCAGCTCGCTACGCTTGAACGCATACATCAGAATAATCTTTGTGAATATCTGATGGATCAAGGCGCGACGTTATTAGACCCTTCTCGGGTAGATATTCGCGGTGAGCTAACCGTTGGTACAGACGTTGTGATAGACATTAATGTTGTGTTCGAAGGTCGTGTAGACATCGCCGCTGATGTTTCAATTGGCCCAAATTGTGTAATAAAAGATGCAGCGATCGGCAAAGGCACGGTGATTAATGCGAACACGGTTATCGACGGAGCATCCATTGGAGCGCATTGTTCTGTTGGCCCGTTCGGCCGTCTTCGCCCCGGCACTGAACTTAAAGACGGTGCAAAGGTTGGCAACTTTGTTGAAGTTAAAAAATCAGTAATTGGGGCAGGTTCAAAAGTCAGTCATCTATCCTATATTGGTGATGCGGTCCTAGGAGCACGAGTTAATGTCGGCGCGGGCACAATTACCTGTAACTACGATGGTAAGAACAAGTTCCGAACCGTGATGGAAGACGACGTGTTCATCGGATCAAACAGCTCATTGGTAGCTCCTGTTGTAATCGCAAAAAATTCGACGGTTGGCGCCGGTTCAACCATCACAAAAGATGTACCGACAGACTCACTAGCGATCGCTAGAGCGAAACAGCGAAACGTGGAAGGTTGGAAAAAACCCTAGTTGATAGTGCTGACAAAAATCGAATAACAATGTTAGAGAATAATTAATTATGTGCGGAATCGTAGGCGCGGTCGCATCACGGGATGTGGCAGAAATACTTATCGAAGGATTAAACCGGCTTGAATATAGAGGCTACGATTCAGCAGGTTTAGCTATCATAAATTCTAGCCATCAGATTGATAGAATTCGTAAAGCCGGAAAAGTAAAGAATTTACAAGCAGAACAAATTGAAACTCAAATGAACGGCGCTACCGGAGTAGCTCATACTCGTTGGGCTACCCACGGCGAACCAACGGAACAAAACGCGCACCCACATATGTCGGGTACAAAAATCGCGCTAGTTCACAATGGCATTATCGAAAACCACGATGCATTGCGAAAACAATTGCAACTCGATGGCTACGAGTTTACGTCCCAAACCGATACCGAAGTTATAGTGCATCTAATTGAAAAAGAGATGAAACATACCGGTAGATTTTCTGAAGCGGTAAAAAATACAATAGGACAACTAGAAGGTGCTTTTGCCTTCGCGGTATTACATAGCGATTACCCAGATACATTACTTGGCGCGCGGCAGGGTTCGCCATTTGTAATTGGCGTCGGTATTGGTGAAAACTTTCTTGCATCAGATCCATTAGCTTTACGCCAAGTTACTGACCGGTTTATATACTTAGAAAATGGCGATTTTGTCGAATTAAATAAGAGCAGTATTACCATTACCGATGGAGAAGGTAATGAGTTGCAACGCTCTGTTGAACAACTCGACCATATGGTTGAGTCGGTTGACAAGGGAAAGTACCGTCATTACATGATGAAGGAAATTTACGAACAACCTCGCGTAATTTTTAATACCTTCTCCGCCAGTATTGAAAATGGTTTGGTTCGAAATGACATATTTGACGCGGCAATAATGCAGACACTAGCTAAAGTCGATGCGATTCAAATTATTGCCTGCGGCACAAGTTATCACGCCGGGCTCGTCGCCAAATATTGGTTAGAGGAAGTAGCCGGATTACCTTGCGCAATTGAAGTGGCAAGTGAGTACAGATATCGAAAGACTGTTGTTTCTCCGAACACATTATTTCTAACCATCTCGCAATCGGGAGAAACCGCAGATACTCTTGCCGCGCTGTACAAAGCCAAACACTCAGGCTACTTGGCAACGATGGTTGTTTGCAATGTAGCTGCCAGTTCATTGGTACGTGAAACCGACTTCAATCTAATGACCCAAGCCGGCCCTGAAATCGGTGTTGCATCGACTAAAGCTTTTACTACGCAACTTGTTTCGCTTTTCCTACTTACCATTACACTGGCAAAACAGCGGTCATTTTCGCAAGACTTGGAAAGAAACTTAGTAAAAGAATTACAGAAATTACCGTCTCTTATCGATGCGGTACTTGATCTAGATGATGAAATTAAAAAAACTGCCGAGTATTTCGCGGATAAAAATCACGCTCTATTTTTGGGGCGTGGAACAATGTATCCCGTTGCGATGGAAGGATCGCTTAAGCTAAAAGAAATTTCATACATCCACGCCGAAGCGTATCCAGCTGGGGAACTAAAACATGGACCACTTGCGTTGGTCGATGCGGACATGCCCGTCATCACAGTGGCTCCCAATAACCAATTGTTAGAAAAACTTAAATCAAATTTAGAAGAAGTTCGCGCACGCGGCGGTGAACTATTTGTGTTTGCAGACAAGTCTGCGAAAGTTTTCAACGAAGGTGACTGCCATGTCATAGCCATACCGGCGATACACGATTTACTGGCCCCTATTTTATACACGGTTCCGTTACAACTGCTTTCATATCATGTCGCTGTTTTAAAAGGCACCGACATTGACCAGCCAAGAAATTTAGCGAAATCGGTAACGGTTGAATAAAAGACGGTTGCCGAAGTTAATTCGGTTGCGTGACATTTAGAATGCGAAACGTATTATGAAACTTTATAGCCAAACTCTTATTGTTGATTGCCCTGATGAAACCGGGCTAATTGCAATCATTACGAATATTTGTCATGGGCAGCAATTAAATATTGTCCGTAATGATGAATTTGTCGATAGTGACCATGATCATTTTTTTATGCGTACTGAGTTAGAAGGTAAGTTTTCAGACGAAAGCTTAATAGCTGAACTAACCAAAGCGTTACCTACCGGCGCTAACATAAGATTAGTAAAGCCTGGCCGAAGACGCTTGGTATTAATGGTCACCAAAGAACCCCATTGCTTGGGGGAGCTATTACTAAAAAGTATTTACGGTTCGCTTAATGCAGAAATCGTTGCCGTTATCGGAAACTACAGTACATTGGCAGACCTTACTGAAAAATTTGGTATCCCTTTTCATCACATAACCCATAAGAATATTGACCGGGATATTCACGAGCAACAGATCAAAGGCATTATCGATGGGTATGATCCGGACTACGTTGTTTTAGCAAAGTACATGCGTATTTTGACGGGTGGTTTTGTTGCAAGTTACGCGAACAAAATAATTAATATTCACCACTCATTCTTGCCGGCATTCGTTGGCGCAAAACCATATCATCAGGCGTATAAACGCGGTGTAAAAATTATTGGTGCGACCGCACATTTTGTTACCGATGATTTGGATGAAGGACCGATTATTTCCCAGGATGTTATTCGGGTTGATCACCGCTATTCGGCGGAAAAAATGGCCGAGGCTGGCCGTCATGTTGAAGAATCTGTATTAACCCATGCGCTACAGCAACTGCTTGAAGAAAAGGTGCTAGTGTATAAAAACAGAACGGTTGTTTTTGAGTAGCGTCGGCCAAATCGTTAAGCCATCGTATTTAACAAGCAACGTTTAGCATTTCATCTATGACCAGCCAAACGTAAGAGAACATTTTCAATTCAGGTTATAATGTGGCTTCCGAAACTAGCCATACCTGGGCATTTCTTACGTACGCGTCGCCCGTTCCAAGCGGTTAATCAAACTAACGCTTGCTACCTAAGTCTTTTAAAAGGCTCTCAGCCGCACGTCTACTTTGCTTCTTTTCGCTGAAAAAGAACTACGCTGAATAGGCGTTCCAGATTCTGCCAGGTTTATTTGGATAACAGACAAGAGGGAATTATGACCACATCGAAGATCATTTATACCAAAACAGACGAAGCCCCCGCACTCGCCACATACTCATTACTACCCATAGTTAAAACATTTACCGCCGCTGCAGGCATTGAAGTAGAAACCAGTGACATTTCACTAGCAGCCCGAATTCTGAGTGGCTTCCCTGAAGGCCTATCGGAAAGCCAGAAAGTACCGGATGCATTAAAAACACTTGGCGAGCTGACCCAAGACCCCAATGCAAACATCGTAAAATTGCCCAACATTAGCGCCTCTATTCCTCAGTTAACCAGCGCAATTCAAGAGCTGCAAAAAAAGGGCTACGATATTCCTGACTACCCGGAATCGCCGGATACCGCAGAGCTCCAAGCCATTCAACAAACCTATGCAACTATACTTGGCAGTGCAGTAAACCCCGTTCTTCGCGAGGGGAATTCTGACCGACGCGCCCCGGGTGCAGTAAAGCAGTACGCTCGAACAAACCCTCACCGTATGGGCAAATGGAGCCAGGCTTCACGAACTCATGTTGCCCACATGCGTAGCGGAGATTTTTACGCTAGCGATATTTCATGCACCATGAACAAGGCAACAACCCTTAAAATTGAAATGGTCGCTAAAGATGGCCAAGTTTCGGTTTTAAAAGAAGTGGCAGTAGAAGACTTAGAAATCGTCAGTGCTCAATATATGAGTACAAAAGCACTGCGTAAATTCTTAGATGAGGAAATGGAAGGCGCACGCAATGCCGGCTTACTGTTTTCACTTCACCTGAAAGCAACCATGATGAAGGTATCCGACCCTATCGTATTTGGTCATGCTGTAACGGTCTACTTTAAAGACGCTTGGGAAAAGCACCACGAAACCTTCGATGAACTCGGCATTAATCCTAACGATGGTTTAGGGGCAGCGCTAAGAAAAGTAGATAAATTACGATACTCAAAACGCTCTGAAATTGAATCAGATTTACGTAAATGTTACGAAAGCCGGCCCATGCTCGCGATGGTCGACTCTGATCGTGGTATTACCAATCTTCATGTACCGAGCGACGTTATTGTAGATGCTTCAATGCCTGCAATGATTCGCGATAGCGGAAAAATGTGGGATTCCCACGGCAAACTTGAAGACACCAAAGCAGTAATCCCTGATAGCTGTTATGCCACCATTTACCAAGAAGCGATCAATTTTTGTAAGCATAACGATGCCTTTGATCCCACAAAAATGGGGACTAGCCCGAACGTTGGCCTAATGGCCCAACAAGCTGAAGAATACGGCTCACACGATAAAACGTTTGTGGTACCTACAGATGGCAGCATCCGTATTGTCGATGATGCTGGCAGAGTATGGTTGCAGCACGACGAGCTTGAAGAAGGCGATGTTTGGAGAATGTTCCAAGCTAAAGACGGCGCCATTCGCGACTGGGTAAAACTAGCAGTAACGCGCGCCCGCGCTAGCGGCATGCCAGCCGTGTTCTGGCTAGATTACCTGCGTGGTCACGATGAGCAGATGGCATTAAAGGTTAATAAGTACCTCGCGGAGCTCGATACCGATGGGCTTAATATTTTCACTCTCACACCGCAACGGGCCATTCGCTATACCATGGAGCGCATCATGCAAGGTGAAGACACGATTTCAGTCACCGGCAACGTGTTGCGCGATTACCTGACTGACCTGTTTCCTATTCTTGAGCTAGGGACCAGCGCAAAAATGCTTTCCGTAGTACCACTGATGGCAGGCGGCGGTTTATTTGAAACCGGAGCAGGCGGATCAGCACCTAAACATGTCCAGCAGTTCGTAGAAGAAGATCACCTTCGCTGGGATTCACTGGGCGAATTCTTAGCTATTGGCGTTTCACTTGAAGAAGTTGCAGTGAAAACGGGTAATAAAAAGGCCGGAATTTTGGCCGAGACTCTAGATAAAGCAACCGGTAAGCTGTTAGCAACGGGTAAGTCGCCGTCGCGTAAAGCGGGTGAGCTTGATAACCGCGGCAGCCACTTTTATCTTGCGCTTTATTGGGCGCAGGCACTGGCCGAGCAAAAGGAAGATGCGCAACTGCAAAGCGAGTTCACTAGCCTGGCCAAAGCCTTGGCCGCCAACGAAGATAAAATCATTGAAGAGCTCAGCACCTGCCAAGGGCAACCGGTTGATATGCAAGGTTACTTCTTGCCGGATACCGATATCGTTGAAAAATTAATGCGGCCAAGCGAGACCTTAAATAGCCTAATCAAAAGTTAGTTTTAACGAATACCCCGCCTGAGTGCGCGTTGCTGCATATTCAGGCGGGTATGGCTTTTACCCCCGCCTCCGTTGTTGCAACACCTCGCTAGTTACTACGTGTATCCCTCGTGTATCCACTCCCCGCTGTAGCCATAATCTTGTTGGTTAACAGATATGTATAATGGTGTGTTGCCCTGCCAAAATAGGCGCGGGCTAAGTTTATTATCGCGAACCACCGTTAACTACGACTTCCAGAAAAAATCTTCATGCTGAAAAAAATTCTCTCAACGATCGATGCCTTTACCGAACACTGTGGTAATGCTATTGCGTGGCTCACGCTAGTGATGATGCTAGTTATGTTTACCAGCGTAGTACTGCGGTACTTGTTTCAAATTGGTTTCACGGCTTTGGATGAGTCCGTCATCTATATGCATTCGATGGTGTTTATGCTGGGCGCTGCTTTTACGTTAAAACGTGGCGGACATGTAAGGGTCGACATTTTTTACAATCAACTTTCTGCTATTGGAAAAGCGCGTGTAGATATCATCGGCACCTGTTTTTTATTGCTGCCAGTATGCCTTTTCATAGGTGTAGTCAGTTGGGAATACGTCGCAGCATCGTGGCAAATTCTAGAAAGTTCTGCGCAGGTGGGTGGTATTCCTGCTGTGTTCCTACTTAAAAGTTTAATTTTATTAATGAGCGCATTGCTCACATTGCAAGCCATTGCAGAACTCATTCGTAATGGCCTTATTTTATCTGGTTGCGGCCAGGCAGGCATTGATTCACCAAAAGAAACTATAGGTTTGTAGCCGTGTCGTTTATCGCTTTATACATGTTCGCAGTGATTTGTTTAGTGCTGATGGCCGGATACCCAGTGGCGTTTTCACTCGCAGGAACCGCATTAATATTTGCCCTTTTTGGCCAGTTTACAGGAACACTCGATTCGGCATTTTTAACCGCATTACCGAATCGAATATTCGGCACCATGACCAATCAAACACTCATAGCCGTTCCGCTATTTGTATTAATGGGCGTGATGTTAGAGAAATCAAAATTGGCAGAGCGCCTACTCGAGGCAATGGCGGAGCTGTTTAAAAACGTAAAAGGCGGACTTGGTATTTCTGTTGTTATTGTCGGTGCATTATTAGCAGCAAGCACAGGTATTGTTGGTGCAACCGTGGTGACCATGGGGCTCATGTCATTGCCCACTATGATAAAACGTGGCTATAGCCCAGCTATCGCAACAGGTACTATTTGTGCCACTGGTACCTTAGGACAAATAATTCCGCCATCAATTGCGCTGGTGTTATTGGGAGATGTGTTATCAAGCTCTTATCAGCAAGCTCAGCTAAGTATGGGAATCTTTAACCCCAAAACGATATCCGTTGGCGACTTATTTGCCGGTGCACTCATTCCTGGTCTAATTCTTGTTTGTTTATATATCGCTTACATATTTGTTATAGCGAAACTAAAACCAAATGAAGTTCCACCCTATATAGAAACAGATTCCGAAAATAACGGTAACTCACTCGGCTACCTCTTAACCGAATTAATACCGCCACTTGCGCTTATTCTTTCCGTGTTGGGCTCCATTTTAACTGGCATCGCAACCTCAACTGAAGCCGCTGCCGTTGGTGCAATGGGCGCAACCCTATTGGCACTTTCCTACAAACAGCTGTCTATGAAAAAGCTAAAAGAAGTGGTGATATCTACTACAGAAGTGACCTGCATGGTCTTTATGATTCTAATCGGTGCTGCGGTGTTTTCGTTGGTATTTCGTGGTTTTGGTGGCGACGAGCTGATTCAAAATATGTTCAGCGCATTACCTGGCGGGGTTATCACTGCAACCGTGCTAGTGATGCTCGTAATATTTCTACTTGGTTTTATTTTAGATTTTATTGAAATTACATTTGTAGTCGTACCCATTGTGGGGCCTGTTTTACTAGCCATGGGGCTAGACCCAATTTGGCTTGGAATAATGATAGCCATAAACCTGCAGACTTCATTTCTAACCCCGCCATTTGGCTTCGCTTTGTTTTATTTGCGAGGAGTTGCACCGGATTCGGTGCCAACCTCGGCAATATACAAAGGGGTTATACCGTTTATAGGCATTCAATTATTTGTACTTTTACTATTAAGCTTATGGCCAGAATTGGCGACTTGGCTACCGCACCAAATTTATCCGCAATAAAAAAGGCGGTAGCCTGTAGTTAGGCGGCTTGTCCTACTGACACGTAAAAGTCGTTGTGACCTCAAAACGAATTTCCTTGTTAGGGCCGTAACCAACGGTGCCAATTACAATAGCTTTATCAAGCCATTTATTCCCAGTCTCAATGCCTTTTGGTTCTTGCTTAATCACTTCTTGAGATACAACAACATACTTACCGTTGCCTTCCTCTTTGCAGGTTAGTTTAGCGTCACTACTGGCAATACTAAGTGCTTCAGGCTTTTTCTCAGCGGATACAAATGACTTATATTGGTTGCCACCCATTGGCGATATCGTACCTTCAATTGACGCGCAGGCCGTTAAAATAGCTGATATACCTATAACTGATGCTGCAATTTTATAGTTCTTCATAGCCTTGAAATTCCTTTTAGAGATTGAGGTTCAAATTTTAGATAATTTTACAATTAAGTTTAGTGTGCTCATTTGGCTTATGGTATCGCACTAGCGTGTATTGTTGTGAAGTACAGTGCATAAGTGGGAACTCCGTACGCTTTATTGGTTTCTCGAAAGTTTGTTGCTTAGGCAAAATATTAAGGCGTTTGACGAGCATTAATAAATGCCTGTTCAGATATCTTGTGATAATCAATCACGTTTGAGCGAAACTCATTAAACGATTTATAAATTCTCTTGGCATTTGGGTTTGTTTCGCTTAGCTCAAGTACTACTTGGTCAGATACTTCTTTAAGCTTTTCTAAAACATCAGTAGGGAGCGGTCGCAGTTGAATATCGCTATTTTCCATTAGCTGTTTCAGTGCAGCATTATTTTTGGCAGTGTATTCATCAAGCATATCTTGGTTTACGGCTCGGGCTGCAACAGTAAGAATTGTTTGAAGATCTTTTGGCAATGCATCAAACGACTTTTTGTTTACGGTTAACTCCATAGTGGTGCCAGGCTCATGCCAACCGGGGTAATAGTAAAATTTAGCAGCTTTATTTAAACCAAAGGCAAGGTCATTATATGGGCCAACCCATTCGGTAGCATCAATTCTGCCCGTTTGTAACGCGGTAAATATTTCTCCGCCGGGCAAGTTTTCTGTTAGTGCACCTAGTCGTGTCATGACTTCACCGCCCAGTCCGGGGATACGCATTTTCAGGCCTTTAATATCTTCGATTGAATTAATTTCTTTATTAAACCAACCCGCCATTTGAACGCCGCTGTTGCCACCGGCCAATGGAATAAGACCAAAAGGTTCGTAAACTTCTTGCCACAGTTCAAGGCCGCCACCGTAATGCAGCCATGCATTCATCTCTTGTGCATTTAAGCCAAAGGGAACCGACGAAAAAAACTGAGCCTCTGGTGCTTTACCTTTCCAATAGTATGCGCCGCTATGCCCCATTTCTGCGGTACCGCGTGATACCGCATCAAATACCTCTAATGCAGGTACTAACTCGCCCGCGCCGTATACTTTGACTTGTAAACGCCCACCGCTCATTTCTTTTACCCAAGTGGCTAACCGCTCTGGTGCTACGCCTAAACCAGGAAAATTCTTTGGCCAGGATGTAACTAATTTCCAGTGGTAGGTTTGTTGCGCAGCAACAGCTGGGGTTTGCGTACTGCCAGAGGCCGCATTATCTGTTTTAGAGCAGCTTGTTAAAAATAAAAGGGCGGTGCCGACGACAATTATTTTTGTTATTTTTTTGAGTGTCATGTTTAACATGGGTCATTCCTGTTTTCTTTTATAGTGCTATAAAAATAGATTATTCGTGGATGGTGCAATGATATCTAAAGCGGTTCGAGTTTTGCGTAACCCATTACCAACCATTTACTGCCGTCGTTTTCAAAGTTAATTTGAATACGTGCTTGGTCGCCGCTACCTTCATAATTTGTGACCATTCCTTCGCCAAATAATTTATGGCGTACTCGTTGCCCTACATTTATTCCGGTATCCGGCACTTCAATTTTACCGTTACGAGGTAAGCGTGATGTTTTGGTACTTACCGGAATACTTAGTGATGCTTTGGGCCGTAACTCTTCTAAATGTTCGGCCGGTAATTCTCTTACAAAACGCGAAACTTTATTGTAGGTTTCGCTGCCATAAAGACGCCGTACTTCGGCATAACTCATGTAGAGTTTTTTCATAGCGCGGGTAATACCCACGTAACAGAGTCGGCGTTCTTCGTGCAGGCGATCTGGCTCTTCGTTGGACATGCGGCTTGGGAATAACCCCTCTTCCATACCAGACAGAAATACCAGCGGGAACTCCAAACCCTTCGCCGAATGAAGTGTCATGAGCCGCACGTAGTCATGGCTTTCGTCGGCTTGTAAATCTCCGGCATCTAAAGCTGCTTGGTCTAAAAATTGCGATAGCGGCGAAAGCTCCAAGTCTGGGTCTTGATCTTGCAATGCCGATAACGGCATGGTGCCGGTTTCAAATTGCTTGGCAGCATTGACTAACTCTTTTAAGTTTTCTACACGGGCTTGGCCAGCTTCGCCTTTTTCTTTACCGTGATGCTCGAGTAATCCGCTGGACTGAATGACATGGTCAACTTGTTCATATAAATCGCAGCCTGCGGTGTCTTCACCAAGTTGTTGGATCAGATCAAAGAAGCTGCCAAGGGTGGTGCGAGCGCGGCCGGTTAAGCTATTCGAGCCAAGCAGGTCTTTTGCCGCAGCCCAAAGAGAAACATTTTGCTCGTTAGCATGTTGGCGCAGCATCTCGAGGGTTTTGCCACCAATACCGCGAGTTGGGGTATTGATGACTCGATCCATCGCAGCGTCATCATCGCGGTTGCTGAGTAAGCGTAAGTAAGCCAGCGCATTTTTAATTTCTAGCCGGTCGTAAAAACGATGACCGCCATAAATGCGGTAGGGCACCGCTGCCCGCACTAGGGCTTCTTCAATCACCCGCGATTGCGCGTTAGAGCGATACAAAATAGCCGCATCAATACGTGAGTTACCGGCGCTGGCCCACTCTTCAATGCGCTCAACAATAAAGCGCGCTTCGTCGTGCTCGTTGTAGGCAGCGTAAAGCGAGATAGGGTCGCCCATCTCGCCATCGGTCCACAGGGTTTTACCGAGCCGGTCTGGGTTATGGGCAATCAGTTGGTTGGCGCTGTCGAGAATCCGTTTGGTGGAGCGGTAATTTTGCTCCAGTTTAATCATCACAGAGTCTTTAAAATCTGTTTTAAACTTTTGGATATTCTCAATTTTAGCGCCGCGCCAGCCATAAATAGATTGGTCGTCATCGCCGACAATGGTCATCGGTACTTGGTCGCCGGCTAACACCCGCAGCCAAGCGTATTGAATGGTATTGGTATCTTGAAACTCGTCTACCAAAATATGGCGAAAGCGGTGTTGGTAATGGTGCAGCAGCTCCGGGTTGTTTAGCCACAGCTCGTGGGCCCGTAGCAGTAACTCGGCAAAATCGAGAATACCGCCGCGTTCGCAAGCAGTTTCATACGCTTGGTAGATGCGCTGCATATTGCGTAAATACAGGTCAAGCTCTGGGGCCTGAATATGCCCAGCCCGGCGGCCCTCATCTTTTTGCCCATTGATAAACCACTGCGCTTGCTTGTAAGGCCACTTGCCTTCGTCTACCTCAAGTTCTGCATATACGCGCTTGATCAGCCGCAGCTGATCATCCGAATCAATGATCCGGAAATCCTGCGAAATGCCGGCTTCTTTCCAGTGGCGGCGCAGTAAACGGTTGGCAATGCTGTGAAAAGTGCCCACCCACATGCCCGCCGTGCTGGTTTGCATCAAATCTTCAATGCGGCCTTTCATCTCTGCAGCGGCTTTATTGGTAAAGGTTACCGACAAAATGCTGTTGGGGTGATACCCCTCGTGTTGAACCAGCCAGGCAATACGGTGAACCAGCACGCGGGTTTTACCGCTGCCAGCACCAGCCAACACCAATAGATTAGAAGGAGAGGCAGATACCGCCTGCCGCTGAGAGTCGTTAAGGTCGTCGAGAATATGAGAAAGTTCCATCGTTCAATTCTACCAAAGATGGCGCTGAATCTCGCCGCTTGTCTGATTTGATAACAGTACAGTTTGAGTGGGCGTGGGGGGAACTATGGATTAACCGGCAGACTTCACGCAGTGGCTGAGAGCAAAAATACAGGGTAATCGGCCAGAGGTTTGTGCACAGTGCTGACTACAGAAAGTTCTACATTATTAAAACCAGCGTCGGAGGCTAGCGCTAAAAATTCATCCGGGTCAAAACCAAAGTGGAACACTCCAGTATCTTCGGTATGAAAGCCCCCGTCTTCAGTGACCAGATCCGCAATCGCAATGAAGCCACCGGTATCAAGCATGGAGTGAAACTTTTCAAACATCGCCGCAATATCATCAACATGATGCATGGTCATCGACGAGATGATTCCGTCGAACTTTCTATCCAGGCTAGATTGGGTCAAATCCATTTCGATGATTTCAAGTTCACATTTTATGTCGGCTCGTTTTTTTTCGAGCTGCGCATTCATTGATTGGGAGATATCAACCGCTGTAATACTAGTGACCGCAGGCGCTATTTGTTCAAGCAGTAAACCGGTTCCTGACCCAAAATCCATAATGTTCATGCCGGATTTAAGATTGGCGCTACCGAGTACGGCGCGTGCAATATTTTCTACATTGGCGACTCGGTGGGTTACTTGTTCGTAGCTATCGGCTTTATCCTTGAAGAAGTCGTTGCTCATATATTTTGGCGCTGTATTTCGGTGTACGGTAAGTATTGGTGACTCTAATATTTGAATAAACAGGAAAAATTCACCCGAAGACCTCATGCAATACATCAGGACGTTGCATGGCAATCTGAATGAGAGACATGGCAGCACGGCTTGGTTTACGACGACCTTGCTCCCAATCCTGGAGAGTACGAACTGAAACACCTAGCAGCTCAGCAAAACGGGACTGAGATAACCCTGCTTTTTGACGGGCCTCAACAACGGGCAGTAATTCTACCGTTTCAATACGGCCCATATTGCCAGCTTTTACTTCACGCACAGCATCCAGTGTTTCCTGCCACACATCACGTTTGGAATTACGCTCAACCAGGTCTTTTTCATTAATAGCCATCGATAAGCTCCTCTTTTAACGCTTTCAGAATATGGGCAGGGATATTTTCTTTATTCGATTTTACATAGATAGTAAGCAGCCAAAGTAACCCGTTAGTGGGTGCGGTGAAGTAGATCACTCGCACACCTCCGCGTTTGCCTTGCCCTTTTCGCGGCCATCTGATTTTGTGAATGCCACCAGAACCAGGGGCAATATCACTTGCATCAGGGTTTTCAGCAATCCATGCAGAAATTTCACCGCACTCATCCTCGGACCAGTAATCTGACCATAACTTAGTGAAAATTGGCGATTCAACAATCGCAATCATGACTCGAGCATACGGCATTGCCGTAGTTTTTCGAGGATGAGAAGTGCTCTTTTGGGTTGACGCCAAGCACCGAGGCTCCAGCGAAAATTTGTGCGCCCGCTTATTCAGGGTAAGCGGCTACCAGTAATTTGGTAATTCAAATGCTTCATCTTGGACAAGAGCGATAAGCTCTAGAGTTGATGCAAGATGCTGTGCTTGGCCTTCCGTGAAGGCTATAGGAACTTTATCGATTTCGGCAAAGAGAACGGCCGTTCTATGCCTTCCATTGATAAATTGAGTTGTACTATTGACGATCTGTATCGTCGGCAATCAAAAAAATGTCTTGGCAGGGGTTTTATAGAACCGATGTTCTGAATAATGGTGCTTCACATGTAGCATGTCTCGTAAGCAAAAATCTTCTTGATCGAATGCATGCTCAAATATCTCGCGCGGAATCCAGAAAGCTTTGTCGGTGTCTATTGTAGTAGCAGCGTGAAACATTAGTTATAAGAAAGAGCTGCGGCGGCTCAGAGTGATTTGGGGACCATCCGCTCAAAATATTCGTTAGCCTTTCGGTGTTCGCCAAGCTGTAAAGACAGCAATGCAAGTTCACCGTTTACCTCTTTACTCGGTGTAATCGCAGCACTGGCATTTAAATATTCCGCTGCTTTATTCGGCTGTTCTGCTCGTCGTGCAAGGCGCCCTAGCGCTAATAAAACTACGGCATTGTCTTGGTGGCGTTTAAACCAACCCTGGGCATGTTTGAATTGTTTGGTTGAGTTGGTGCCTTCAAGTTTGCTGTAGGCCAATACAACGCGCTCGTCCCATTGTTTTTTTAGAAAGTCTACGCAGGATTTTTCTGCAAGTGTTGGCTGGTCAAATTCGATAAGTGAGTTGAGATAAACTAAAAATAACGAAACATCTTGGCCAAGTGTTTTTGGTTTTCGTTTCCAGATAACGTTGGTTTTTTCTAATCCAACAACCAGTTCGTTTCTATTTTCTGCAAGGGTTTGGCGTAACAATTGGGTATAGGTTATTTGTTCTAGTTCTTTTTGGCGCTCGGCGTTATGAAGGCCGTGTTTGGCCAAGTTCGGTAAATTAATTTCAAGTAGGTTCCAGTCTTTGGCGGCCATACAGTATTGGGTGATCAACTCTAAAATGCGGGCGTTTTTTGGCTGGCGGGGCTGAAGTGTTAGTAGTGTTTCGTGGCAAGCAGGTAGTTGCTGGTGTTTGAGTTGTAGCTCGGTTTGGCGAATAGCAATGGCAACGCTGGCTTCAGGAACATCCTTTTGGGCTTGCTCGAGTAAGGCATTGCCTTCGTCAAAAGAGCCTAACTGATAAGCGGCTTGGGCTGCGCTTAAATAAAACATCATCGGTGCTTCGGCGGTTTGTGCAGACGCGGTGAGTAACTTTTGGGCGTTGTTCCAGTTGCCCAGCGCTAGCTCGATTTGGCCTTGGCTTACTTTGCGTTTTTTACGCTTTAGCTGCGCGGCGCTACCCCAGCGGGTAAACGGGCTTATTAAGTTGCCCATAATCGCGATGAGCTTGATGAGCACCCAAACGGCCACTAACGCGGAAATGACCGCGGCCAGTGGAAACCAAATGCTGGTTTCTATTAGGTAGTCACCGGCGGAAATGAGTATGTAACCGGGGTCTTTAATGGCTTGGTCTAGCATCAAAACCAGCGCGACGATAACGATCAACCCAACTATAAAAAATCTTCTCACCGGAGGTTAACCTCCAATTTGGCTGGCTGTGTTTGGGCAGTTTGATGTTCAAGCTGTACGCGTTGTTGTTGGAACTGTTTAAAGGTGCGTAACGAGCCAGAAATATCGGGTAGCTCAAAGCTGATTGGGATGGCTTTTAGCTCGGTAAGGTGTTGCGTAAAGGAGATGCTCGCCGCGTCTTCCGGGTTGTAATAGCTTTGTACCCAGTTGAGGGCTTTATCCATGCTTTGCTGGTACAGCGCCTGGTTTTTACGTAGTAGTGCTAACTGTGCTTGTTCTAACAAAAGGTGCAGGTTTTGCGCCAAATAGATTTGCTGCTCCGGTGGCATAAGTGGCTCCACCGGCTGGTTAATGCGGCGAATGGTCACCAGGCCTTTTAACTGCTGGGCCAATGAAGCCAGTTTGGTTTCAAAGCGTTGCATCCAGCTGGGGTTGGCTTGTTTATTTGGCTGGTCATTTACCTGTTGAATAGGCGCAGCATCGCGGTTAGCGGATGCAGCGCTACTGGTTTGAGTGCGGGTAAGCTGCAGTGGCATACGTAAATTACTAACCTGTTTGGACAGCGCGTTTAGGGTAAATGCCATGCCCTGATAATCAGGCACGCGAATCGCCTTTATGGCGACTAAATCATCTGCGATGGATTGCCTTAATTGGATCAGGCCAACATCGTCGATCTCTTGCACCAAACGGTCCGCCGCTTCTAACAGCGACTGGGCTGTTTTTGTATTGCCCTCCAGCATCAAGCTGTCAGTGGCTATGCGCAGAAAATATTCGACTTCAGCGATTTGCCAGTCGGTGCGGGAGCTGGTTGAAATTTCGTTCACTCGGCCCGCTATTTGCGCAAGGGTGGTTTCAAGTTTACCGGTGAAAGTATTCAAGTTGGTTTCGAGCTGATCTACCCGGCCGCTTTGTACGCCAAGTTGACCAAGATCAGCACCCAATTGCCCAACTTGTAAGCTGAGTTGACCCTGCCTTGAATTTAGCCCGGTGATAACGGTACCAAGTTGCACAACCGTGGTTTGGACATTGCCAAGTGAAGCCAGGCTCAGTTGTTGGGCGCGCAGCTGGTTGTTTAACTCGGCGATACGAGCCTGATTACGCAGGTTAGATTGCTGCTGTTGGTTCCAATTGTAAGCGCCGGTAGCAGCGCCAGCTATTGCGATAATAAGTGCGGCAATGCCGGTTAACAGAGGTATAGAGCTTGGTTGTTTGTTCTGTGCTTTATTCTGTTGGTTGCTTTTAACTGCGGGCTTGTTAGCTGGGTTTTTTTGTGGTGTTTTTGAGGTCACGTTTTGGCTGGTACCTGTAGTTGGTGACGCGCTGGGTGCCGGGGCACCGGCTGTGGTCTTGGCGTTGTTATTGGGTGGATTCTTTTGTGGAGCTTTAGGCTGGTTTTTTTGCGGTTCTTTGTGTTGTTTTTTTGGCTTAGTCGAAGTTGCAGGCGGTGTTGGTGCGGCTTGTGCGGCAGGGTCTTTTAATACCGGTATGGCTGCGTCGGAGCTGCCCTTAGTTGAGGTGTCATTGGGGTTTTGAGGTGGCTGTTGGCCCTGCTGGTCGCTCACGATGTGTTCATCCGTTACTTGCAAACTGTTTATATCAAGCGATGAGGAATAGCGGTGACGTTCCCTTTATATTGGGAGGTCGCTTTTCCATTCAATCAAGCGCTCGACGATCTCTGAATCCCTTGCTCCGCGCGATTGTAGCAGCTTTTTAAAGCCGCTTCTTTTGGCGATATCGGCTACTCGAGCAGAGGGAACCACTAGCGGCAAAGCCTTTAATGCAGTGCTTTGAGTGCCGCTTAGTTTGGTTAAATATTCTAGTGATTGGCCGCTGGTAACGCTAAGAAAATCGACCTTTTGTTGGGCCAATAAAGCCGGCAGCGGGTTGGGGTTTTGCGGGCTAAATTGAGGCGTAACGCGCCGATAAAGCTCTAGGTATTGTACGTTGGCGCCGCGTTGAACAAGGCTGGTTTTTAAGGTTTCGCGGCCACCTTCGCCTCGCACAATGAGTATTTTTTTAGCGCTAATGTGGGCGCTTTGAAGGGCTTCAAGCTCAAGCAATGATTCGCTATCCGCCGCATTGGCTGGAAATATAGCGCTATTCCCAAGTGCTTTAAGTGCATCTGCAGTGGCTTTACCAATGGCAATACATTGAACGGAACCGGGTAGCGTTAACCCAAGTTGGGCCATCGATTGGGCCAAAAACCGAACCGCATTGGTACTGATGAAAATCAGTGCTTGGTACTGGCTAAGTTGCGACAATGTTTGTTGTTGAGCCGAGGTTGGCTCGCAGGGTTTTATTTCTAATACTGGGTAGTGAATGACCTGCGCGCCCACTTGTGTGAGCGCTTGAATCAAGCCGCCTGCTTGGTTAGTGGGCCGCGTAACCAGCACCCGTAAACCATTTAGTGGATGCTTGGCATTGGGCGTTTTTGGTGCCGCGGTAGTCATCAATCCTTTAACAGTTCGGCCAAAATTTCGCCGGCGCCTTGGCTTAACAGTTGATCCGCGAGGTTGTGCCCCAGCGCTAATGCTTGGTCTGTTTCACCACAGGATTCACTGCGGTAGATTTGGCTGCCATCGGGGGCGCCGACAAGGCCATTGAGCTGTAATTTGCCATCAATTAGCTGGGCGTAAGCGCCAATAGGCACTTGGCAGCCACCGTTTAGGCGCTGGTTTACCGCGCGTTCGGCGGTAACGCGGAGGGCGGTTGGCTGGTGGTGTAATGGCGCAAGAATATCTCGTGTGGCTTGGTCATCGAGCCGGCATTCAATACCGACAGCACCTTGGCCGGCGGCGGGCAGTGATTGCTCGACAGACATAAGTGATGCAATGCGGCCGGGCATTTCGAGCCGTAATAAGCCAGCGGCGGCAAGAATAATGGCGTCGTATTGGCCTTCATCGAGCTTTTTAAGGCGGGTATTTACGTTGCCGCGCAATTGCAGCACGTTGAGGTCTGGCCTTAATGCCATCAATTGGCACTGCCGGCGTAAGCTAGAGGTGCCTACTTTTGCACCTTTTGGCAGCTCGTCGAGGTTTTTAAATTGATTTGAAACAAAGGCATCCCGGGGTTCTTCACGCTCGCAAATGGTTACAAGGCCAAGCCCTTCGGGGAAATCATGCGGGACATCTTTCATTGAATGCACGGCGATGTCGGCTCGGCCTTCTAAAATCGCCACTTCAAGTTCTTTAACAAACAGTCCTTTGCCACCTATTTTAGCCAATGGCGAGTCGAGTATTTTGTCGCCTTTGGTGCTCATGGCCAGCAGTTCTACTTGCAGGCCTGGGTGATTTTTTTGCAGCTCCGCTTTGACGTATTCAGCCTGCCAAAGGGCAAGGGGGCTTTTGCGCGTAGCAATGCGGATGGTCTTAGACATAAATAGTGCTCAGTTGGGGCCGATAATCAGAGGCTGATGATACGTGAAGGGTGTGTGGTTCGCACCTTCGCTATTGAATGATGGACTGTTTTGCGCAAAGTGCACAATTAGCTTTTGTGTAACCATTTTTTAAGCACCGAAAGGTGCCGGCGGCTAACGGCCAATGGCTCTTGAATGGCCAGATGGCTTTTGAGATAGAGATACGTGGTGCCATCTTTGGCTTCGAGGTGGCCCAATGCATCCATTGCGACCAGTGCGTTGCGGTGAATGCGGATAAAAATATCGCCAAATTCGTGTTCGATATTTTTGAGGGTCTCATCGATTAAGTCGATACCGTCGCGGTGATGAATACGAATATATTTTTGGTCTGCGGTTAAGCAATAAATAGATTCAACGGGTATCTGTATGGTGCCTATTCGTTGTTTGGCGGCAATGTGGCTGCGCCGCGCCAAGTCGGTTTTGCGGCGCTTTTGTGACTGGCGGTTTGAAACCTGCACGCGGTTACTTTTTTGAGCTTTATCGAGGGCGGCCTGTAGGTTTTCGCGGCGAATGGGTTTGAGCAAATAGCCTGATGCATGCACATCAAAAGCCTCCAACGCGTACTGATCATAGGCTGTGCAAAAAATCAGTGCTGGGGGCAGTGGTTCTTCGGCCAGTTGCCGGGCTAGCTCTAACCCGCTGATACCGGGCATAGAAATATCGGTTAGCAAAATATCTGGCTGTAACGCTTTGGCGGCCTTTAGGGCTTCAATACCGTTAAGAGCGGTGCCAATAACTTGGTAGCCTGGCAGCTCATCAACCATGCGTTGAATGCGGTTTAGAGCCAGTGGCTCGTCCTCGGCGATTAATACGGTTTTGAATTCGGTAAACATGGCTTAGCTGCCATCCGGAATTTGTAAGCGCACCACGTAGAGCTGTTTTTCTAGCCCGTTGGTCATGAAAGCGTTGTTGCCAAACACCGCGTCGAGGCGGTTGCGAATATTATCCAGCGCCATGTGGTGTCCGGTGCTGTGAGCTTTCAGCAGGCCTGGGGTTTGGTCACCGGGTAGTGGGTTTTTGATGACGATATCGATAAAAGGCTTTTTGTGATGCAGCTGAATTTGCACTGTGCCGCCTTCAACAAGCGGTTGAATGCCGTGATAGACGGCATTTTCAAATAATGGCTGTAACGTTAGCAGCGGAATTTTAGCGTTATCTGGAATTAACCCCAGCTGCCATTGAACGGTTAAACGCGTGCCAAGGCGAATGGTTTCGATATCAAGGTAACGTCTGCATAGCTCAAACTCTTCGTTGAGCGAAACCAACTGCCGTGACTCCATTAGGTTGGCGCGAAATAGCTCGGACATATCTTCCACCACTTGCTCGGCCAGTTTGGGGTCATCTGGAATAAGGCTGGCGATGGTATTCATACTATTAAACAGAAAATGGGGGCGAATTCTTGATTGCAGCGCATCGATGCGGGCGTTGAGTTCTGCGTGTTTCCTTCTATGCAGCTCGTTTTGCAGTACAAAATAACGCATGACCGCTGCAGCAATGACGGCTCCAATGATTTGGTTTTCAATGGCCCAGCTCCAGCTAGGTTGGTAGGGATCAATAGACCAGTGTTGGATCAGCCAATCGCTGATGCCGCTGATGCTCAATAGGATGAGCATCATGGTGAAATAGCTGAGCCTAATCACCCAATTTTGAGGCAGCGTTAGCATCCAGCGTCGCAGTAATTGCAGGGCTGCTGCGCAACACAGCACCACCCAAGTGACAAAAAGGCTGGCGAGGGCCATCAATGGCCAGTTGAAATGCGTATAGCCGCTTTTATAGATCACCAATACAAATACCGTCAGCAGTGAAAGAAACACTAAGGTTGCGACGGCTTCGATCCGACCGAGGTCAGGAATGACGTAATTGTGCGGAGTTGGGCCTGGTTTCATAGGACGGATTTTAAGGTCTCGAAGTGGATCTATAACGATGAATCATTGTAGCGGTATTCCCGACCGCCGCAAAAGAGTAAAATGCCGAACCCAAATGGTTGTTAGACCTGAATAGACTAAATATTGGAATTTGCACATGAGCGAAGAGAGATCAGAAAAGAAACTATGGGGTGGTCGTTTTGATGAGCCGACAGATCGGTTTGTAGAGCGATTCACCGCGTCGGTAGATTTTGATCAACGGCTATATCATTACGATATTCAAGGCTCTATAGCCCATTCGATGATGCTTCAACAAATAGGCGTATTAAGCGCTGAAGAGCAAAATCAAATAGAGCATGGGCTTAAGCAGATAGAATCGCGCATCAGCGAGGGCCACTTTGAGTGGTCTACTTCGCTTGAAGATGTGCACATGAATATTGAAGCCGCGCTTACCGATTTGATTGGTGATGCAGGCAAAAAGCTGCATACCGCACGTTCGAGAAACGACCAAGTAGCCACCGATATTAGGCTGTACCTGCGCGATGAAATTGCCGAGGTGATTGGCCAATTAACGCGCTTACAAAAAGGTTTGGTTGAGCTGGCAGAGCGCGAGGCAGACACCATTATGCCGGGCTTTACCCACCTTCAAGTGGCGCAGCCCATTACCTTTGGCCACCATATGTTGGCATGGTATGAAATGCTCGAACGTGATTACGAGCGGCTTTGCGACTGTCTTTCTAGGGTTAACCGGATGCCTTTGGGCGCGGCTGCATTGGCAGGTACAACATACCCCATCGACCGAGAATACACCGCTGAACTGTTGGGTTTTGACCGAATCTGCGATAACTCGCTGGATGCGGTCAGTGACCGAGATTTCGCAATCGAGTTTGTCAGTGTTTCGGCATTGATCATGACTCACCTTTCACGTTTTTCTGAAGAGTTGGTGCTCTGGACTTCGGCGCAATTTAACTTTATTGAGCTGCCAGACCGGTTTTGTACGGGCTCATCCATCATGCCGCAAAAGAAAAACCCCGATGTCCCCGAGCTGATTCGCGGCAAAACAGGCCGAGTTAACGGTCATTTGGTTTCTCTGCTAACGCTGATGAAAGGCCAGCCGTTGGCATACAACAAAGACAACCAAGAAGACAAAGAGCCACTGTTTGATACGGTCGATACTGTTCGCGATAGCCTGCGGGCATACGCCGATATGATCCCCAGCATAATACCCAACCGTCCACGGTTGTATGAAGCCGCGAGCCAAGGCTTTGCTACCGCAACGGATTTGGCGGACTATTTAGTGCGCGTTCAGGTGCCGTTTCGCGAAGCCCACGAAATTGTCGGCAAGCTTGTGCGTATCGCCATTGATAAAAACTGCGACTTAAGCGACCTTGATTTGGCGGAAATGCAGCAAGTATCGTCATATATCGGCGATGATATCTACACGTTCCTAACATTAGAGGGCTCAGTAAACGCCCGTGACCATGCTGGTGGTACCGCACCGAACCAAGTTCGCAAAGCCGCCGCGACCGCAAAAACCAACTTGAGCGCACGCGAGTGCTAAGGCTTCAATCGACTACCTGAGTAAGGTTATCTGAGTTTGCTAAGGGTGATGCCCCTAGCAAACGAGGGTGATTCCGGGGCGAATTACGCTTAGCCGCCTATACTTACTCGATGGCGAATCAACGTATTACCAAGGCTGGTGTTTCAGGAACGATCAAGGCAGATATTCATGCAGGCCTTGATCGCAAAGCGCTAAAGCACGTTGTAGCGCGCTTTATGCAAGTAAACGACGGCCGGATCGAACGTATCCGAGAAGCGTTAACTGCCCAGCAGCGCTTCTTTTTGGACTTGTTGCCTCTTCTTTTTCACGTTAATCATCCCCTGTTGCCAGGGTATGTCTCCCACCAAACACCCTCTGGGGTTTCGGGTTACCGGCCTGATAAGCGCGCGCTTAATTTTGCTTCGCAAGTAACCCGTAGCTTCAAATATCTACACAACCCCCATGACGAAGGCGAAATTTACGCCATCTATTTGATGGGAAGCTGTGGAACCATTGGCCATTCACGCGGCAGTGATCTCGATATTTGGCTTTGTCATAGGCCCGGAATTTCGGCTGAAAAAGTTGAACAACTTAATGCGAAAGCCGTTGAGATTGAGCGCTGGTCCGAGCAGTTTCAGCTTGAAGTACATTTTTTTGTGATTGACCATCAGCTGTTCAAGTTGCAGCAGCACGACGGCATCAGTGATGACGGCTCGGGTTCCACCCAACATTTTCTACTGCTCGATGAGTTTTATCGAACGGCTTTATTAATAGCCGGGCGCTACCCTATTTGGTGGTTGGTGCCGGCAGAGAGTGAGCATGAATATGCTTTGTTTGCTCAAACGCTGACGCATAAGCGTTATATTCGCGCGACCGACACCACAGATTTTGGCCCAATAGAGACCATCCCGGCGGAAGAGTTTGTTGGCGCGAGCATCTGGCAGCTTTATAAGGGCATTGAAAAGCCGCATAAATCGGTGCTGAAGTTATTGCTCAATGAGGTGTATGCAAGCCAATGCCCAAACGTAGAAACACTCTCGATTCAGTTCAAACGCGCCATCTATGACGATCAGCTTGATCTAAACGAGCTTGACCCCTATGTGATGGTTTACCGCGCGATTGAATCTTACCTTCAAAAGCGCGGTGAGACTCAGCGCTTGGAATTAGTACGGCGATGTTTCTACTTTAAAGTGGGGCTAAAACTCAGCTCCGTGGTGTCGGATAAAAACAAAACGTGGCAGCGCAAACTCATAGAAAAAATGGCCGGAGATTGGGGGTGGAATCGCGGCCATCTGATCAACCTTGATAGCCGAAAAAATTGGAAGATTACGCGGTTCTCTGAAGAGCGCACTCGGTTGGTGAATGAGTTAACGCACAGCTACCGTTTTGTTTCATCCTTTGCTCGCCAACACACCGTTCAATCTGCCGCAGACGCACGTGAATTAAGCATCTTGGGGCGCAAGCTGTACGCTGCGTACGAGCGTAAAGCGGGGAAGATAGACCAAGTAAGCCCTGGAATTATCCCGGGGTTATTGGAAGAAAATATTGAATTTCGGCAAAACGGTGAAGATGCTGAACAGCTGCATTGGCAGGCCAGTGTGCCGTCTTGGAGCTCTGGTGAGCGCGCAGAATTTGAGGTGGTCAAAACCGCCAAGAGTGCACTGGAGTTGCTGGGTTGGTGTTTTATTAATGGCGTTATCGACCTGAGCACCCACGTACAATTAGAAGTGCTCGACAGCGAGCTAACAAGCCATGAGCTGCGTGATGTTCTGATGTCACTTAACCAGTTAATGCCCCAGCCATTGCCCAAGCCTGAACAACAAAATTTCTTACGAGCCGCATTGCCCGTGCAGTATGTTGTGGTTATCAACATGGGCAACCACCCGATGGCGGACTTACGCAAAAAAGGTTTGCAGCGCCTAAGCAACCACAACAATGCGCTTGATTACAGCGGCGTTCGGCGTAATTTGGTGGTGGCTATCGACCAGCTGGCACTCAATAGTTGGAATGAAGTCAGCAGTCAGTCTTATGACGGCCCCTCTGCATTGCTAGATTTTTTACGAGATCACCTGCAGTTATGGTCGACTAATGTTGGTCAGATCGCGCCAAAATTAGATATCCGCTGCTTTTCAGCAGGTTACGCCGGCACCATCAAAACACGAATCGAGCAGCTTTTTGCTGACCTGTTTGCTAGCTACTCCGGCGGCGAAGGGGCTATTTCTAATCGTTACCTATTAGAGATAGGTCAGCAGTATTGCTGTTTTCAGCAGATAAACGGTCGTTTCCAATATCGTATTTTTGAAGACGATGCGGCTTTACTCGCGGGGCTTGAACAACCCCAGTCAAGTTACAGTCCAGCGGTGTTTGACCGTTTTAGTATGGGTAATTCTGAATTGGCAGCGGTGTATCAAAGTTGTCGTCGTGGGTTTATTCAGTTCTTTTATAGGGCCGATGAAGAAATCGCGCAGATTTATGTGGTCGATGAAAATGGCGCGCTGATTCAATATCAAACTGCGTTTTATGACCAAGACAGCTTGTTGGTGCCGTTTCAGCGTTTTATTGAATCTGTTTTGGTTCGTTTAGACAGCTCGTCCATTCCGGTTAGTTTGCCCGACGACAGGGTTCACTATTACGAAATCATGCCAGCAGTTGGGCAGCGCGCACCCACCATAGAAAGCCGGCGCGCGCCGGCACGCAGTGCATCGGAGTCGTACCTCCATATTCAGGCGATGGTTGAAACAAGCTCGGGGGTCGCGCCGCATTACAGCTTGTTTTGTGACGGACGAGAGTTCTCAAGCATTGAACACGGTAGCCAGCTGTACGGCAATATCGTGAAATATATACTTTCGCTGCGAAAAAATGGCGAGCGATATCCCTGCTATATTACAGATCTCGATTTATCGACTCAGGTAACGGCAGAACGACTCAGTAGTTTTCACTTTTTGTACTATAAAAAGAACCTAGAGAGCGTATTGAATAAGTTGCTGCTCAGCACCGAATGAACACCGCGCAAGAAACAAGCCTCTGATATACTGCCGCGCCTGATTGGCGTGCGCCTAACAGCCAATTCATTGAATGTTTAATACCAAGTGGCCTTTAGTAGGGGTCACCACTGAAGAGAACCTAATATGCCTACCATCACACTGCCGGATCAAAGCCAGCGCCAGTTCGAAAACCCCGTTACTATTTTAGAAATTGCCGCCGATATTGGCCCAGGTTTGGCGAAAGCCGCATTGGCCGGAAAAGTA
This sequence comes from Pseudomonadales bacterium, assembly GCA_016763075.1. Lineage (GTDB taxonomy): Bacteria > Pseudomonadota > Gammaproteobacteria > Pseudomonadales > JAHRWD01 > JAHRWD01. The sequence goes on along the minus strand of JAESUM010000089.1, from coordinate 9,490 downwards.
AACGGCGAATTACTCGATACCAGTTATCTTATTGACCAAGATGTTGAGCTAGCCATTGTGACCGGCCGTGATGAAGAGGGTTTGGAAATCATTCGTCATTCTTGCGCCCACTTAATGGCAATGGCGGTACAAGAGTTATTTCCTAGTGCTCAGGTCACCATTGGCCCAGTGATTGAAGATGGTTTTTATTACGACTTTGCTTTTGAGCGTACATTCACGCCGGACGATCTCGAAAAAATCGAGAAGAAAATGGTTGAGCTGTCTTCGCAAAATATAGAAGTCGAGCGTTCTGTATTATCTCGCCCTGACGCCATCGCGCTGTTTGAAGAAAAAGGCGAGAAGTACAAAGTTGAAATTATCGACAGCATTCCAGGTGATGAAGACTTGTCGTTTTATCAGATGGGTGACTTTATTGATTTGTGTCGAGGGCCGCACGTGCCAGCAACTGGACACATCAAAGCATTCAAGCTGACCAAAGTAGCCGGTGCCTATTGGCGCGCAGATGCGAATAATGAAATGCTCCAGCGTATTTACGGTACTGCTTGGGGCGACAAGAAAGCACTTAAGCAGTATGTGCGTCGAATTGAAGAAGCCGGCAAGCGCGACCACCGGAAAATAGGTAAGCAGCTTGGTTTGTTTCACAGCCAAGAAGAAGCGCCGGGGATGGTTTTTTGGCACCCGAAAGGCTGGACGATCTATCAAGTGGTCGAGCAATACATGCGCGAGATCCAGCTTAATAATGGCTACCAAGAGATAAAAACACCTCAGTTAGTCGATTTCAGCCTGTGGGAAAAGTCAGGCCATGCCGATAAGTTCGGTGACGAAATGTTCACCACCGAGTCTGAAAACCGCAACTATGCAGTAAAACCGATGAACTGCCCGTGTCACGTGCAGGTCTTTAATCAGGGTTTAAAGAGTTATCGCGACTTACCGCTGCGTTTGGCTGAATTTGGCTCATGTCACCGAAACGAGCCCTCTGGTACGCTGCATGGTTTGATGCGCGTGCGCTCATTCACTCAAGATGACGCTCATATTTTCTGTACTGAAGAAATGATACAAGACGAGGTCGCGACCTTTATTGACTTGCTGTACAGCGTCTATTCAGATTTCGGTTTTGACGAAGTGATTTTGAAGCTATCAACTCGGCCAGTAAAACGTGTTGGTACCGACGAAGATTGGGACCGCGCCGAAGCAGCGCTGGCCGCTGCTCTTGATGCAAAAGACCTGGCGTGGGATTTATTACCAGGCGAAGGCGCTTTTTATGGTCCAAAGATTGAATTCTCTCTAAAAGACTGCCTCGGTCGTGTTTGGCAGTGCGGTACTATTCAAGTCGACTTTTCAATGCCGGGTCGTTTAGACGCTCAATATGTTGCGGAAGATGGCTCACGGAAAACTCCCGTGATGCTGCATCGGGCCATATTAGGTTCATTTGAACGCTTTATTGGCATCTTAATTGAAAACTTTGCCGGTGCATTTCCTCCATGGTTGGCGCCAATTCAAGCTATGGTTATAAATATTACCGACAATCAGGCCGATTTTTGCAAAGAAACAGCCGAAAAGCTCACTGAAAGTGGTTTTCGGGTTTCATCGGACTTGAGAAACGAGAAGATTGGATTTAAGATACGCGAGCATACGATTCAGAAGGTTCCCTACATACTTGTAGTTGGTGACAGGGAGCTGGAAACGAACACAATGGCCGTGCGTGCACGTAACGGAGATGATCTTGGGTCCATGACAGTGGATCAAGTTGTAGATCTTCTCGACAGTAGCGTCGCAACTCGCGGTCGTTTTTCTATGGGGAAATAGGTATTAGCCAGCAAAGAGGCGGAAACGCCAGTAAAAAGAATCGGGTAAACGGTCAAATTACCGTGCCTCAGGTTCGATTAATTGGTGCCGACGGTGAACAAGTCGGCCTCGTTTCATTGGATGAAGCGATGCAAGCTGCGGCTGCAGTTCAGCAAGATTTGGTGGAAATTGCGCCAGATGCTGAACCTCCAGTATGTAAAATCATGGACTATGGAAAGCATGTCTTTGATATTAAAAAGCAGAAGGCTGCATCACGGAAGAAGCAGAAGAAAACCCAGGTTAAAGAAATTAAATTTCGACCTGGTACTGAAGCAGGGGATTATCAGGTAAAACTGCGCAACCTGATACGTTTCTTGGAGAATGGGGATAAAGCTAAAGTAACGCTGCGGTATCGCGGTCGTGAAATGGCGCATCAGCATTTGGGTATGGAATTACTCAAGCGTGTTGAAGCAGATCTTGCTGAGTACGGAGCCGTTGAACAGTTCCCGAAAATGGAAGGTCGGCAGATGGCAATGGTGATTGCCCCCAAAAAGACGAAATAGACCCTTTTAAAAAGGCATGGCTTTTTAGCGCTGCTTTTTTGTTGTTTTAAGGTTTATTAAATTTTAACTATTTGCCCAGAATAGTGAGCTATTCGACGGGTCGAATGCGGAGTGTTATAGCATGCCTAAAATGAAAACCAATCGCGGGGCTGCCAAACGGTTTAAGAAAACCGCCAATGGCATCAAACGGAAACAGTCCTATCGTAGTCATATTTTGACCAAGAAAAGTACTAAGCGTAAGCGCCACTTGCGCCCAATGTTGGGTGTTGATGCTGCTGATGTGAAGTTGGTCAAACGTATGCTTCCTACGCTGTAATCTGATTTTTCAGATACAGACTTTAAAATAGAATCTAAGAGGACTTAAGTATGCCCCGTGTAAAACGTGGTGTGCCGGCTCGACGCCGTCACAAGAAAGTATTAAAGCAAGCTAAAGGTTATTACGGCGCTCGAAGTCGAGTGTATCGTGTTGCTAAACAGGCAGTTACAAAAGCCGGTCAGTATGCATACCGTGATAGACGTCAGCGTAAGCGTCAATTTAGAGCGCTTTGGATTGCTCGTATTAACGCAGCCGCTCGTATCAATGGCATTTCATATAGCCAAATGATTTACGGGCTTAAAAAAGCTGAAATCGAAATTGATCGAAAAATGCTGGCAGATCTTGCTGTGCATGATAAAGATACCTTCGCCGCTATTGCTGGCAAGGCAAAGGCAGCATTAGCTGCTTCTTAACTCGATCGACGGTGTTTACACCGTTACAAGTGACTCGCACGACAACGGTATCTTTGTATGTAGTCTGAGACGTTGTAGCTTTGTCGGTATTGCAGTTATCGGCATGGCTCAGCAAACTTAGGTATCGCTTCCTAAGCCTATTTTAATAAAAATAGAGCTTTAGGAAGGTCGGAGCTTCAATATGAAGATGTAACCTAGATATCGGTCATGATGGATCTACAGCAATTACTAGAAGTAAGCCGCGACGAGATCGATCGTGCGACGGACCTCTCTACTCTCGATGCCTGCCGAGTCCGGTTATTAGGCAAAAAAGGCGAGCTAACTGAACAGCTCAAGAATCTTGGAGCGCTCTCGAAAGAGGAACGGCCCCAGGCTGGCGCCAAAATCAATCAAGCAAAAAAAGAGTTACAGCAGCGCATTAATCAGCGCCGTGATCAGCTTGAGCAAGATGCGGTTAATGCGCGTTTGGCCAAAGAAACTATTGATGTAACCTTGCCAGGCCGAGCCGTACATAAAGGCCGCCTTCATCCGGTTACTCAAACTATTGCTAGAATCGAATCGTTTTTTACTGGTATTGGTTATCAGGTCGAAAAAGGCCCTGAAATCGAAGACGATTATCATAATTTCGAAGCACTCAATATTCCCCCTCATCATCCTGCCCGTGCTATGCACGACACATTTTATCTGCAGGATAATTTGTTGCTCAGAACACATACATCACCGGTTCAAGTCCGCGTGATGGAATCGCAAGAACCGCCGTTGCGCATTGTTTGCCCTGGCCGTGTTTACCGATGTGATTCTGACATTACCCACACGCCAATGTTTCACCAAGTTGAAGCATTACTGGTCGATGAAAATGTAAGCTTTCCAGACCTAAAAGGCACCGTGCAGGGTTTTCTACAGGCCTTTTTTGAATCTGATTTAGAGGTGCGGTTTCGCCCCTCTTACTTCCCGTTTACGGAGCCATCTGCCGAAGTAGATATCGGCTGTATCATGTGCGCTGGGAAAGGCTGCCGTGTGTGTAGCCATACCGGCTGGCTCGAAGTAATGGGTTGTGGAATGGTTCATCCCAATGTATTTAAGCACGCTAATATCGACACTGAAAAATACTCCGGGTTTGCGCTTGGAATGGGCGTTGAGCGGCTTGCGATGTTGCGCTACGGCGTGAATGATTTACGGCTATTTTTTGAAAACGACCTGCGCTTCCTGCAGCAATTTTAACCTGGCTATTGCATCATGAAATTCAGTGAAAATTGGTTACGAGAGTGGGTTGCGCCGACGTTATCCACCGAACAGCTCGTTGAACAGCTCACCATGGCCGGTCTTGAAGTTGACGCGGTCGCGCCGGTTGCCGGTTCGTTTAGCGGCGTTGTAGTTGCAGAAATAGTATCCGCCGAACCACACCCCGACGCCGACAAACTACAGGTCTGCCAAGTTAACTTTGGCAACGATACCGTTCAAATTGTATGCGGTGCTCCTAATGCGCGCGTAGGGTTAAAAGTACCCCTAGCTACCGTCGGCGCAGTATTGCCAGGTGATTTTAAAATAAAGAAAGCTAAATTGCGGGGGGTTGAATCCTTCGGCATGTTAACGGGGGCTTCTGAATTGGGCATGGAAGAGAAGTCTCGAGGCCTGTTCGAACTACCTATAGATGCACCGATTGGCGAAGATATTCATGAATATTTAGCGCTTAACGACCAGCAGATTGAAGTTGATTTAACGCCAAACCGTGGCGACTGCTTGTCAATTTTGGGCCTTGCACGGGAAACTGCAGCGTTAAATAAGTTGGATTTTGATCCAGCTAAAACGGTTGCAGTTGAACCTACTATTGAAGATCAGCTAACGGTTACAATCAGCGCTGGGAGTGAATGCCCTCGTTATGTTGGCCGAGTTATCCGTGACCTGGATATGAACGCGGTTACACCCCTTTGGATGCGGGAAAAATTACGGCGATCCGGAATTCGTGGTATTGATCCCATTGTAGATATCACCAACTATGTACTGCTTGAAATGGGCCAGCCATTGCACGCGTTTGATGCGAACAATTTAAGCGGTTCCATTGATGTACGTTTGGCACAACAAGCCGAAAAAATAACGTTATTGGACGGCCGAGCCATCGAGCTCAATGACGACACGTTGGTTATCGCAGATGATAGCGGCGCTATTGCCGTTGCCGGTATTATGGGTGGTGAAAGCACCGCTGTTTCTTCTGATACTAAAAATATATTCCTCGAAAGCGCATTCTTTGCACCATTAGCGATTGTTGGCCGTGCGCGTTCATACAACATGCAAACCGATGCTTCACATCGTTTTGAGCGAGGTGTTGATTACTGCTTGCAGCGCAGCGCAATAGAGCGGGCAACCGCGTTAATTATCGACATTGCCGGCGGTCAGCCTGGCCCAATAGTTGAGCAAAGCGACCCGAGCGCGTTGCCGAACGGAAGCCCCGTCACCTTGTCTCGTAGGCAGCTCGACCGGATACTCGGCGTTGAAATTCAAGATTCTGAAGTGCTCGAAATGTTTGCCCGCTTAGGTATGCCTATTGAGCAAATCGATGCTGGTTGGCAGGTAACCCCAGCCCCGCATCGGTTCGATATCGAAATTGAGGCAGACTTAATCGAAGAAGTTGCTCGCTTGTACGGCTACAACCGCATGCCGGTAAGCACCAGTTTGGCTCGTTTGGCCTTTAGGCCAGCGACGGAAGCGGTGTTGTCTACGGATGTACTCAAAGAGTGTTTGGTGCATCGCGGCTATCAAGAAGTGATTACCTACAGTTTTGTTGAGCCTAAGCTACAAGCTAAAATTTACCCAGACCGTACCGCAAAAGCATTATTGAACCCTATGTCTCAGGATATGGCGGCCATGCGAACCGGGCTTTGGAGTGGTTTGTTAGATACGCTGGTTCGCAATGTAAAACGCCGGCAGCTGCAAATGCGGCTGTTTGAAACCGGGCTGCAATTTATCGAAGTTGATGGAAACCTCGAGCAGAAATCGGTAATTGCGGGGTTGGCATACGGTAATGGCCAAGTTGAAGGCTGGACCAACAGTGATAAACAACTCGATTTTTTCGACCTTAAGGGCGATGTTGAGTCATTGCTAGAGATGGGTGCGCAACCTCAGAACTACTCTTTTGAAGCTGCCGAATACCCATCACTACATCCCGGTCAGACTGCGAAAATAATGTGCGGCAGTGAGCAGGTAGGTACATTAGGTGCGCTTCATCCAGAATTGCAGGGCCAGCTCGATTTAACCGACCCAGTGTTTCTATTCGAGATTTCCCTTGATAGCATAACCCAGCGAAGCATTACCGAATTTTCAGAGCTATCTAAATTCCCGGGTTCACGGCGTGATTTATCGTTGTCTGTTCCTTCCGAGCTTGCCGTGGGTGAGCTGGTAGCGGGCATTCGTTCTACCGTTGACGATACATTTAACGAAGTGGTTGTGTTTGATCTGTATGAAGGCGAAGGGGTTGAAGCGGGCCGAAAAAGTGTAGCGCTAGGCTTGACGTTTCAGCATCATTCACGCACCCTTAATGAAGATGAAGTGAGCCAAAGCATTGATCGGATCATCTCATACCTAAACACAGAGTTTAATGTTGTATTGAGAGCCTGAAAAATGGATGCTAAAGCCCTAACAAAAGCCACGATGGCAGAGCATTTGTTCGACGAATTAGGGTTGAACAAGCGCGAGGCTAAGGAAGTCGTTGAGCTGTTTTTTGAAGAAATCCGTTCTTCATTAGAGCAAAATGAGTCGGTCAAATTATCCGGTTTTGGTAACTTTGACTTGTTGGACAAAAGCGAACGCCCTGGTCGGAACCCAAAAACCGGTGAAGAAATCCCTATTTCTGCGCGGCGAGTCGTCACTTTTCGGCCTGGCCAAAAACTAAAAACAAGAGTTGAGAGCTATGCTGGAACCCGGCCATAACGATGAGCTGCCAGCAATACCTGGTAAACGCTATTTTACAATTGGCGAAGTCAGCGAGCTGTGCAGCGTAAAAGCGCACGTGCTTCGGTACTGGGAACAAGAGTTCACTCAGCTCACTCCGGATAAGCGCCGTGGTAATCGCCGTTATTATCAGCGCCAAGATGTCTTAACCATTCGTCAAATCAGAAGCTTACTATACGACCAAGGCTTTACTATCGGTGGAGCCCGACAACGGCTTTCTGGCGAAATTGCAAAAGAAGATACCACGCAGTATCGACAGTTGATTCGGCAAATGGTCGCCGAGTTGGAAGAGGTTCTCGAGGTTCTAAAGTAGTTAGAAATCGTCGGATTGTTTTCCAATTTTCACCCAACTGTTGTATGATTCCCGCCGCTTTACACACCTCCTAAATAAGTTCTAAATCGGGGCGTAGCGCAGTTTGGTAGCGCACCACGCTGGGGGTGTGGTGGTCACAGGTTCAAATCCTGTCGTCCCGACCATACACATCAATGAGTTGCGGTTAATTCTATCGTGATGAATCCCATGAGCATATAGATTTACTGCACATATGCTGCATTAGGCTCCGTTTGAGCTGTTTGCTTTGCGGATACTCTCTCTTAGTTCTCGCTTTCTAGCTAAATCATCCATCCGGTTGGAACTTATCCGTTTCTTTGGAACGGCACAGCTTCTAGCGAGATGTGGGCATATCTTACAAAAGCTATCGAAGCTGTCATTGGAATGATCGCTGGTTTTTACTCCAAATGATGACCGTTGAGCCTTACCTTATTTAAGCTGATTGGCCCAAATATTCCAATATCCATCTTCGTGCTGATGCCAAACCACTATAGCATTGCCCGAAGCATCAGCTGACATTTGAGGTCGTCCTGTTTGCGGATCTCCAGTTTCGAGTGCCTGAACGGAGCTCCAGCCTAACGCAGGCGTAAAATAGCTGGATAAATGCGCCGGAAGGGAATGGCCGGATCGTTGCCTTTCTCCTGCCCATACTAATAAGGCATTATTTTTGGAATCTATTGAGACTTGAGGGCTTCCGCCTTTACCATCGCTTCCAAATAGTTGTTTAGCGGTGCTCCAACCTCCTGATGGTGTATAGCGGTTTGACCAGAGGTATGAAGAGAGGGCGTAGCCTTCCGCCCATCTTTGACTCCACACTGCCAAGGCATTGCCAGAGGCATCAAAAGCAAATTGAGGGATGGATGCATCCCCAGTATTGCTTTCAATCAGCTCAGTTATACCCCAGCCACCCGATGGGGTATAGCGGTTTGACCAAATATTGTCATAGGTGCCTTGTTGACGCCATACCGCCAATGCATTGCCTGAGGCATCGAAAGTTATTTGGGCGTTGAGTGAATACTCAGTACTACTTTCAATTTTCGCGGCGGTGCCCCAACCTCCTGATGGTGTATAGCGGTTTGACCAGATGTTGAAATAGGTTCCTTCGCTATGCTCCCATACCGCGATGGCATTGCCCGAGGTATCGAAGGCAATTTGAGGATGACCCACTCGCCAAATACTGCTCCCAATCAACTCAGCGGTACCCCAGCCTCCGGACGTGGTGTAGCGGTTTGACCTAATGTACTTATCATCACCGCTAGAATCTACATGCGCCCATACCGCCATCGCATTGCCCGAGGTATCGAAGGCAATTTGGGGGATGGATGCATGCCCAGCATCGCTTTCAATCAGCTCAGCTATACCCCAGCCACCCGATGGGGTATAGCTGTTTGACCAGATACTGTTATCGGTGCCATCGTGCTGCGCCCATACCGCGATGGCATTGCCCGAGGCATCGAAGGCAGTTTGAGGGCTGTTCGCATACCCAGCATTGCTTTCAATCAGCTCAGCGATGCCCCAGCCACCCGATGGGGTATAGCGGTTTGACCAGATACTGTTATCGGTGCCATCCTGCTGCGTCCATACCGCCAAAACATTGCCCGAGGCATCGGCGGTGCTTTGAAGGCTGGTCGCATCCCCAGTATTATTTTCAAGTAGTTGTGATGTTTGCCAAAGAGGAGCTCGGGTGGTGAAGCCCCAACTTGTCTCGCTAGCAAGGGGGTTGCCTGACAGATCAGCCACTGCAGTAGTCACTTTTACAACATAACTGGTAAACCAATTCAAAGCAGCATTCGGAGTCAGGGTTGCTTTTTTGTAGCCATTAAAACTAACCGTTGCTGTTACCGGAGCAGCGCCTTCAAGAAGAACGGTATTACTATCGATAGATGTACCCAGCATATCTTCGCTAAAAGTGACTGTCGGCGCGATGTTGAGCTCAACGCCAATAACGCTGTTAGCAGGTGTGGTAGCCGAAATCGTCGGCGGCGTAGTGTCTGCAAAGGTAGCACTAACGGTGCAGGCTGCATTGATGGCACCCGTGGTGTAAGTATTGCCGGACAAGCTACCGGCACAACCAGTAACATTTGCGATGTTGTAACCGCCGTTAGGGGTCACGGTAAAGCTGGTCGTGTTGTCCGGC
>JAESUM010000088.1 GCA_016763075.1 Pseudomonadales bacterium | reverse complement strand
TATACCATTCGATTCAACGAATACTAAATTTACCCAGCAATACAAATATTTATTTATGTCACGATTACCTCGACAAGCAAAATGAAAATTGTTTTGTTTCCACAGTCAAACAACAACGCGAAGAAAACATTCATATTCATATTGGAGTTACTGAGGCTGAATTCATAACCCTTCGTTATAAGCGTGATGCTCAATTGACAATGCCTGCTCTAATAATCCCTTCGATACAGGTGAATATCCAAGCAGGCGAATTGCCAGCTCCCAATGCAAACGGTATTCAGTATCTAAAAATCCCACTCAATACGTTGAAATAGTATGCATTGGGTATAATGATGCAGACATAAAAAAACCGATAGGGTTAACCATCGGTTTTTTTATGTGCGATTACCTAAAGGTTTCATTGGCAATATTTAAACCGCCTCGATGTTACCTTTTATTACATTCCAACTATCGAAACGCATGAGTAATTTACTTAGCCTTTGGTGGGCGGCCGCGTCGCTTAGGTGCACCGGCTGCAGGCTTCTTAGCCACTGCTTTCTTAACGGCAGGCTTCTTGGCAATTGCCTTTTTGGCTGCTGGTTTTTTTACTACTAATTTCTTTGCTGCTTTCTTAGTAGCTGCCTTTTCCTTTGCTTGCTCTTTCGTCTTAGAAGCCAGTGCTTTTTTAGTTGCAGCGGCTTTCTTAGCTCGCGCCTTTAGTTTAGCACCATCTGAACGAGATCGCTGTTTGCGCCACTTGGTTTCAAACGCTGACAAAGCCATTGCAAGATCTGCTTCAACTTTGTCTGCCATTTTAATTTCAAGGGCTTTACCACGAGCAACTTGATCTGCTGCTTTAGCTACAGTCCGAGCTATTCGTTTTTGCTCCGCTAGCTTGCCAAAAGCAACACCAACTTTAGCGCGTGCGGCTTTTACTTGAGTAGAGATTTTCTTAGCATCGCCACGGCCTTTAACCAGCGCTTTTTTAGCAGCAGCAGTAGGTGATTTTGAAACTCGAGCTACAGCAGCATCCAACTTCTTACCCGCAGATGTAGATTGCTTTTTCAGCTGATCTAACTCTTTCGTTAATTTAGCTAATGCAACTTCAGCGCTCTTGAAAGATGCCGGAACTGCAGAAACTACTTTTTTTGCGGCAACTGTCTTTTTAGTTCCGGTACTTTTAGCTGCCGTTTTTTTGGCAGTAGAACCTTTTGGTCGAGCCATATTCTCTCTCCTAATTTCGCTAACTTCGAAATTACATTAGCACAAATATTTCTGTTATTTTAAAAACCGCAAATTATATTCAAAAACCAATGATTTAAAAGGAGTTTTTTTACAAATACCGGCATTTAGATGAAACATTTTGCCTTTTTGATACTAAAACCTTCTAATTCCGTCGCGTTTTATTTTGTGTGTGATTTTTTACTACTCATTTTGCAGTCAACGGGTATTCCACTCAGGCAAGATCGCAGGCAAAAACCATTTGAATAAAGGATAGAGCAAATCCGAAAATTCACTTGTTTTTCATGCGTGAAGGTCGTGGTCAGTTCCGAGATAACATCAACAAATTTGATCGGGAAGATAAATGACCTAACGCTTAGTACAAGCCCGCTATGCGAAAAATATCGGTAGCCACACAATCAGCTCACGCAAGGTCCGAATATAAATCAGCTTGCATTGATAGTGCGCACGTATTGAATTAGACCGCTAACGAAAGCCCACACAAAACCTACGCAGAACAAAAAAGTAAACTGGTTGGTTTTCGAATAATTAGGCTTCGATCTTTTTGGGTTATTCGTTGCAGTGTGTGCAAACCTGCGGGGAAAGTTACCGAACGATCAGTCGAGCCAAATTGGCGGACTGATCGTGGTATTTATAGCTAAGAATCTATCTTGCAAGACTAGCTGATGGCAGCAAGAATATTTTTGGTGATATCTGTAACATCTCCAGCGCCTTCGACTCGAGTATATGTCAATGAGCCAGCATCAGATTGCTTTTGATAATAGCTAATTAATGGTGCGGTTTGATCATGGTAGATTCCAAGACGCTTGCGCACAGTATCTTCATGATCGTCTTCGCGCTGAACCAATGGTTCGCCGGTGACGTCATCAAGACCTTCTTTCTTAGGTTTGTTAAACAGTACGTGATAAACACGACCGGAACCCTGGTGAACTCGGCGGCCACTCATACGAGAAATAATTTGCTCGTCGTCAACGGCAATTTCGAGCACATGGTCTAACTCAATTTTTTCGTTGGTGAGTGCATCTGCCTGTGGAGTGGTTCTTGGGAAGCCATCAAACAGGAAACCATTAGCGCAATCGGCTTGCGTGATGCGGTCTTTAATCAGATCAATAATAATTTCATCGGTAACCAGCCCGCCAGAATCCATTACATCTTTCACTCGGTTGCCTAGCTCTGTACCCGCTTTAACAGCAGCCCGCAGCATATCACCGGTTGAAATTTGTGGAATTGAATACGTCTCACAGATTGCCTGAGCCTGTGTACCCTTGCCGGCACCCGGCGGCCCTAACAGAATAATACGCATGCTGATTCACCTCAGTAATTATTGATTTGTTGGGATATTGATCATGAACCCGGAACCAGTAAGAGCTATAGTTATACCGCACTCTAACACTCGGATCGTTCGTGAAAACAGCCCGCAACCATACACGCTGCATAGGACACATTCAAGCGGCGGGCGCATGGCGCAGCCGTGCTGATTCAGGTAAAATCCCGACCCGATAACACCTTCCTCAACCCGCCGACTTCAAAATCGTCCTTCGTTACTTTGAGAGCCCGTTAGTGACCGATCTTACACATATCCGAAATTTCTCGATTATTGCCCATATCGACCATGGAAAATCCACCCTCGCAGATCGACTTATTCAAGTCTGCGGCGGTCTAAGCGAACGAGAAATGGCCAACCAAGTGCTTGATTCAATGGACATTGAACGCGAGCGAGGTATCACTATTAAGGCGCAGAGCGTGACGCTCACGTACAAGGCCAACGACGGTAAAGAGTATCAACTCAACTTTATTGACACTCCCGGCCACGTAGATTTCTCCTACGAAGTATCTCGCTCGCTGGCGGCCTGCGAAGGCGCACTGTTGGTGGTAGATGCCGGCCAAGGCGTAGAAGCGCAGTCGGTTGCCAACTGTTATAAGGCAATTGAGCAAGGTTTAGAAGTGCTGCCAGTGCTCAATAAAATGGATTTACCCCAGGCAGAGCCGGAGAGAGTCTGCCAAGAAATTGAAGACATCATTGGCATAGACACCGGCAATGCAGTCAAAGTCAGCTCCAAAACAGGCATGGGGGTTGATGAACTACTGGAAGCATTGGTGCGCATTATTCCGCCGCCAGAGGGCGACCCCAAAGGTCCGCTTCAGGCGCTGATTATTGACTCTTGGTTTGATACCTATTTAGGTGTGGTCTCCTTGGTACGTGTGGTTTCGGGCACCATCAAAAAGGGCGACAAAATCATCTCCAAATCCATTGGTCAATCCCATCAAGCGGATCAGATCGGTATTTTCACCCCCAAACGAGTGGATACTGGCGTATTACGGGCCGGTGAAGTGGGCTATGTCGTAGCTGGAATTAAAAACATTCACGGTGCGCCGGTGGGCGATACGATTACTCATATCGCCACGTCGGACGTCGATTCACTCGCGGGTTTTGAAACCATCAAGCCGCTGGTATTCGCCGGATTGTTCCCAATCAGCTCCGATGATTACGAAGACTTCCGCGATGCACTGAATAAACTCAAGCTAAATGATGCCTCTTTATTCTTTGAGCCGGAAAGCTCAGATGCCCTCGGTTTTGGGTTTCGCTGCGGATTCCTGGGAATGTTGCACATGGAGATCATCCAAGAACGTTTGGAGCGCGAATATAATTTAGAGCTTATTACCACGGCACCGACGGTGGTTTATCAGGTCAAGAAAAAGAACGGCGATATCGTCAATATTGATAGCCCTTCACAGTTACCTGACCCATCGGTCATTGAAGAAACCCGCGAGCCGATTGTACAAGCTAATATATTTACCCCGCAGGAATATCTGGGCAACGTTATCAGCCTGTGCGTCGATAAACGTGGCGTACAAAAAGATATGCAATTTTCCGGTAACCAAGTCACGCTAAGTTATGAATTACCGATGAGCGAAGTCGTGCTAGATTTCTTTGATCGACTTAAATCAGTCAGCCGTGGTTATGCGTCGCTAGACTACAGTCTTGATCGCTTTGAGGCTTCGCCGCTGGTCAAAGTGAACATCATGATTAATTCTGAGCCTGTCGATGCGCTGGCAGTTATTTGTCATAAAGACCAAGCGCGTCATCGCGGCAAAGCATTGGTCGAAAAAATGAAAGAGCTCATCCCAAGGCAAATGTACGACGTGGCCATTCAAGCAGCCATTGGAGGGCAAATTATTGCCCGCTCTAGCGTAAAAGCACTGAGAAAGAATGTCACCGCAAAATGTTACGGTGGCGATATCAGCCGTAAGAAAAAACTGCTAGAAAAACAGAAAGCCGGTAAAAAACGCATGAAACAAGTCGGCTCCGTAGAAATACCCCAAGAAGCATTCCTTGCGGTACTTAAAGTAGATAACTAAACCGTACCTCAAACCACACAACCTGAGCAGCTAAGACAATATGGATATCGATTTTCCTTTAATTATGGTGATTGGCGTTTTCGTGACCGGAGTTATCTGGGCCGCGGATTTGGTTTTCCTTGCCCCTAAACGACGCGTTGCGCTGGCGCAAACCAGCCCATCAAGCACCGAAGAACTCGAACAACAAAGCGCTGGCATCAACGAGCCGATTGCCGTTGAATACGCAAAATCGTTCTTTCCTATTTTGCTCATCGTACTGGTGCTGCGTTCATTTTTGTTTGAGCCGTTTCAAATCCCAACGGGCTCAATGATTCCCAGCCTAAAAATCGGTGATTTTTTGCTGGTGAATAAGTTTGCTTACGGGGTTCGACTACCGGTTATTCAGACCAAAATCATCGATGTAGGCAGCCCCGAGCGAGGCGACGTCATGGTATTTCGTCCGCCCCACAAACCCGGAGTAGATTTTATCAAACGAGTGATAGGCCTTCCCGGTGATCGTATCGTTTACAAAAACAGAGTGTTGTATATCAATGGCGAACAGATGCAACAAACTTTTGTAGCTCGTTTGCCGGCGGTAAACCCTGACTTTACAATCATCGACGAAAAGTTTGGCGATTCTGTCCACCGCATTCAGCTCAGTACTCGCCGCAGCTTGTTGGCCGGTGAATGGCTGGTACCAGAAGGGCATTATTTCATGATGGGCGATAACCGCGACAACAGCGCTGACAGCCGAGTTTGGGGATTCGTTCCTGAAGAAAATATCGTCGGCAAAGCCTACCTTGTGTGGATGCACTGGAAAACTTTCTGGAGTTTGCCTAGTTTTAGTGATGACAGGCTTATTAAATAATTGAAACTCAGCCACCACAGTACACGGCCGTGCAGCGCCGTGGATGAAAGGAAAACACTATGAGAGCACTTAAATCACGTCAAACCGGCACATCGATGCTGATGACGGTTTACCTTGTTTGTACCGCCGCGGCCAACATAATGGCCGTTGTTAAAATTGGCCCGCATTACTACAACAACCAGCTGGTAGCCAGTGCATTACATGCGTTACCGGAAGACCCGAATTTTGACAATCTTTCTAAAGGGAAAGTGCGGCTAAAACTAATGCAGAGTTTTCAACTCAACAACATTACTCATGTCGGCGGTAAAGATATCGTGATTAAACGCGCTTCAAAGAAGCTGTCTATCGATATCAATTACAACATTATCATCCCCATTATTTACAATATCGACATCAACCTTCACTTTAAGAATCACTTTGAACAACCGTAAAATTCGCAATTACCCCAAACTGTTTAAACGTATCGGTTACCATTTTTCCGATATTGAACTGTTCGAACACGCCCTGACCCACCGTAGCGTTAGCGGCAGCCATAACAACGAACGTCTAGAATTTTTAGGCGACTCTATCCTTGGCATGATCATCGCCGAAGAGCTATACCAACGTTTTGAAACCGCCAAAGAAGGCGAACTTACTCGGTTGCGCTCACGTATTGTACGGGGCAAAACCTTAGCTGAAATTGGCAAAGAACTTGAGTTAGGCGAGTTTCTTAAACTCGGTGGCGGCGAACTAAAAAGCGGCGGCCACCGACGTGAATCTACCCTATCCGACACGGTAGAATCCATCATAGGTGCCATTTATCTCGAAGCCGGTTTAGACACTTGCCGAACCGTAGTACTGGGGTTGTTTGAAAGCAGGCTCAACGCACTGGATCTTACCAACTTACAAAAAGACCCTAAAACTCGCCTGCAAGAGTTTTTGCAGTCGCGCAAACAGCCAGTTCCCGATTATCAAATCATCGCCACTAGCGGTGAAGCTCACGCCCAAACCTTTGAAATCGAATGTCAGATCGATACGCTGCCTAAAAAAATCAAAGGTATTGGCAGTAGCCGCCGCGCAGCAGAACAACAAGCGGCTGCAAAAGCATTGGCCAAATTAGGCGTAGAATGAACTACCGTGAACCACACTAACTACACCACCAAACGACCCTATTTACATACGAGCGCAATATGAGTAACGACGCATCAACAACCCCAAAACGCTGCGGATACGTAGGCATTGTCGGTCGTCCGAACGTCGGCAAATCTACCCTGCTTAATTATTTGCTTGGGCAAAAAATTGCCATTACATCGCGCAAGCCACAAACCACTCGGCACAATATGCTGGGTATAAAAACCGAAGGTAACACCCAAGCCATTTATGTCGATACCCCCGGCATTCACGCCGGCAAACAATACGCGCTCAACCGTTATTTGAACCGCGAAGCGTCACGGGTATTTAAAGAAACCGACCTTTTGGTTTTTATCGTCGACCGAATGAAGTGGACCGATGAAGATGAAATTGTCTTGGATAAACTTAAACAGTTTCGCCGACCGGTGATCCTTGGCATTAACAAAGTCGACCAAATCGAAGATAAAACCCAGCTACTCCCCTACTTAGAAAGCATCTCCAAAAAAATGGATTTTGCTGCCATCGTTCCGCTTTCTGCATTAAAAAGCCAAAACCTTGGGCCGCTTGAACAAGAAATCATGAGCCGCTTACCTGAGCAGCCTTTTTACTTTCCAGAAGACCAGCTTACTGATCGCAGTGAACGCTTTATGGCGGCAGAGCTGGTACGCGAAAAAATCACCCGCCAACTCGGCGATGAATTACCGTATCGAATGACCGTAGATATCGAACAGTTCGAAGAGCGTAACAACTGCTTGCATATTAACGCGGTAATCTATGTCGAGCGAGACAGCCAAAAAGGCATTCTGCTGGGCGAAGATGGCAGCCGTATTCGGTTACTTGGCACCGAAGCCCGTAAAGATATGGAAACCCTATTCGACAGCAAAGTGATGTTAAGCATGTGGGTGAAGGTCAAAAAAGGCTGGTCCGACGACGAGCGCGCCATGCGCCGGCTTGGGTATCTTGACTAACAGGTCCGACCACTCAACGTTTGCGGATACAAAAGGGCAATCCATTGCGTATTTCCCCAAAGCCACTCGCAATATCAAAGCCTTGCAAAAACCTGTACAAGAAGCCCTGCACCCTGCCTACGTGTTACATACTCGTAATTACCGTGAAACCAGCTTGATTGTCGAGTTTTTTACCGCTCAACATGGCCGCGTATCTGCAGTACTACGCGGCGCCCGTGGTAAAAAAAACGTCGCGAAAGCCCGCTCAAAACCCAATACAGGCCAGTATGCCCAGCCCTTCTCACCGGTGTTAATTTCGTGGTTTGGCAACGGTGGCTTAAAGACTATCCAAAAAATTGAACCCGCAGCCACCGGGCTTATGCTCAAAGGTCATCGGCTCTTTTCAGGGCTGTATGTTAACGAGCTACTAACGCGGCTTATTACCGCGCAAGACCCACACCCCAACCTTTACCAGCACTACCAAACATTACTGATAGAGCTTTCAGGCAAAGACGAGCTCGAACCGCTACTGCGAACGTTTGAATTACTGGTATTAAAAGAAATTGGCTACGGCATCAATTTCGAACTTGCCAACGGCGAAGCGTTGGAAGCAGAGCTAAATTACCAATTTGATCAGCAGCATGGCTTTAGCCTTTCAAAGTTCCAGGGTAACGCACAAACTCGCATGGATACTTTCAGAGGCGAACAATTGATCGCTATTCATGGCGCTCAATATTCCCAACCGGAAACAACCAACGCGGCCAAACGGCTAACTCGGCAGGCTCTTCAGCCACATTTGGGCAATAAGCCACTGAAAAGCCGCGATCTGTTTGGTTAGAGCCAACGCCTGAGTGTAATGATCGCTAATGGTTATGTTAATATGAAAAATCTATCCTTCTATCCTGCGGCATATACATGGATAATCGGAAAAGAATAGCTCCAAACACTGAATTGAAGGGCTGACGGACTGAAAAAAGCAGCGCTTTATACCAAGGCTTACAATTATCTTGGTGTATCCCTCGGCAATAAGGGCTGGGCGAGCTACTATTAAGCAAGATTCAACTATTTAAACTCTGTTTTCGTAATGGTGATAGCCAAAACAGAATTATATTTTTCACTACATAAGAGAGATAGAAATGAGTAAAGGTACAGTTAAATGGTTCAACGCCGACAAAGGTTTCGGTTTTATTACTCCTGAAGATGGCGGCAAAGATCTGTTTGTTCACCATTCTGAAATTCAAGCTGGCGGCGGTTACGCAACATTGGACGACGGCCAAGCAGTTGAATTTGAAGTAGGCGAAGGCCAGAAAGGCCCATGTGCAAACAAAGTTGTGGCTGTTTAAAGACACACAACCCAGTTAGTACGCGGGAGTGTAAACTCCCGTTTTAATGGATACCTTCTGCATCGTCAGAAGGTATCCATTACATTTTTTTGCAACATTTCCCCATACCCTCCCTCCTGCTACAACGCTTTCACCCCTCGCTAGTGCATGCCCCTACCTTATTTTGCCGCTTCAGATTAGTATTCAAACCACTGATCCCATTTTTTGCTGTACGCACCTTTTATTCGGGCTGATCCAATGGATATTGTAAAACCAGAACAAGTAGGCATGAGCAGCGAACGACTTGCGCGCATTCAATCACACTTAAATAGCCGCTACATCAAACCCGGGAAGATTTCTGGCTGCGTCACATTAGTAGCCCGCAAAGGTAAGGTTTGTTATTTAGATGCGCTAGGTACGGCAGACCGCGAGCGCAACGTAGCAATGCAAAACAACACCATTGTTCGTATGTATTCCATGACCAAACCGGTGACTTCCGTTGCCATTATGATGCTGTATGAACAAGGTCGTTTAGCCCTAACAGACCCTGTTCATAAGTTTATTCCAGAATTTGAAACCTTGAAGGTGTTTGAAACAGGCTCGTACCCCGTATTTGCAAGCTCCGCACCCGCGCGGCCCATGACCATCAAAAATTTGCTAACCCATACCTCTGGCCTAACGTATGAGTTTATGCGCGCCACCAACGTTGACTACACCTACCGTAAAATGAAAATCGGTACTTGGGCACCCGGCGATACCAACCAAACACTGATCGAAAAACTGGTTCAGGTTCCCTTAGAGTTTAGCCCCGGCGAGCGTTGGAATTATTCAGTATCTACCGATGTACTGGGCCGCGTAGTGGAAGCAGTATCTGGCATGCGTTTACGCGACTATTTTGAACAAGCCATTTTATCGCCCTTAGGCATGACAGAAACCGGTTTTGAAATACCTCAGCAACACACCTCACGTTTTGCAGCTTGTTATCAATTTAATCCTAAAAACCAACCGGTGTTAGCCGACGACCCACTCGACAGCGCCTTTGCCAACCGAACATTTGACTCCGGTGGCGGCGGGCTGGTGTCCAGCATTACTGACTACTTTAAATTTTGCAGCATGTTGCTCAATGGCGGTATCTTCAACGAGCAGCGCATTCTTGGCCCACGCACCGTCGAATATATGACTCAAAATCACTTACCCAACAACGCAGATATCGCCGCGTTTGCTATGGGGAAATTCAGCGAAGACACCTATGCAGGTATTGGGTTCGGTTTAGGTTTCGCGGTAAAACTTGATCCGGCTAAAAACTCAAACCTCGGCTCAGTTGGCGAATATTATTGGAGCGGCGCAGCGAGTACTCTTTTCTGGATTGACCCAAAAGAGGAGATGATCGTTATCTTTCTAACTCAGCTTATGGGTAACACCGAATACAACTTCAGGGGTGAACTTCAGTCGCTTATCTATTCATCGATAGAAGAGTAAAACACCCACTAAATAGCGCACACCGGAGAACACCTTTGAAAGCCAAAATCACTCTAGTTTTTATTTCTCTCGTTATTTTATTCGGTGGAGTTACCTACTACCAATATATCAATGAGGATGACTCAGCAGTTCTAGCAGCCAGAGAAAATTTAGCCGCGGTAATGCTGGAATCAGAAATAGGTAGCACTCGATACCAGATATTTGGCGAACACAACACCGCAACGGTTGTTTTGGTACATAGCTTTAATGGCTATATTGAAACATGGAACGCCAATATCGACGCTCTGGTAAATGCAGGTTACCGAGTAGTTGCATATGACCTTTTTGGTCGTGGTCTTTCTGATCGCCCCTGGACTGAATATAACCTTGAGCTGTTTCGTGACCAGCTTGATTCGCTCATCAAACATATCGGAGCCAAAGATGTACATATAATCGGTTCATCATTTGGCTGTGTCATTGCCACCGATTACGCATTACATCATCCAGAAAATGTACAAAGCCTGTCGTTAATTGGACCAGCCGGCTGGCCTGCATCGGAGGGGCGCAATGCAGCACTGGATACTCCTGTGCTTGGGGAGCTAATATTCCACTACTTTGGCAAACAACTTATTCGACCTACGGTAGAGGGTTATTTTATCGATCAGGAAAAATATTCCTCAGCAGTCGAGCAATGGGACAGGTTCGCGAGCTACCCAGGTTTTACGCGGGCTGCTCTTTCGATACTCCGGCATTCTCCTGTGATGGATTACAGCGACGGCTGGCGACAACTTGGGAAACTCAACAAACCTGTTGTATTTATCTGGGGCAAACAGGACATCAGTTTTCCGTTCTCCCATTCAGAGAAACTTCCGGAGCTTGTACCCCATGCAACACTCATTGGTATTGATGGCGCTGCACATTGGGTTAATATTGAAAAGGCAACGGTCGTTAACCAAGCGCTGATTTCATTCCTGAATACCCATACTGGCCAGGCTAACTGGCAATAACACCGGTCTATACCTAACCACTTCACGGCGGGGTTATATTCATCTATTCGGTGGTACAATTCCGCCAGTTCGATCGGCCCAAGAATATCTATTCACCACGCGTATTAACTCTCTGTACTCATTTTATGCAAAACCCCACATCAGCTAAAACCAATACCCCACTGCTTGGCGTCAATATTGACCACGTTGCGACACTGCGCGAAGCTCGCGGTACCCGCTACCCCGATCCCATCGAAGCCGCATTCATCGCCGAAAAAGCCGGTGCCGATGGCATTACATTACACCTGCGCGAAGACCGCCGGCACATTCAAGACCGCGATCTCTTCATGCTCAAAGAAACGATCCAAACCCGGATTAATTTTGAAATGGCGGTTACCGCCGAGATGATCGCCATCGCTGAGCAGGTCAAACCAAGCTACTGCTGTTTGGTTCCAGAAAAACGCGAAGAGCTGACGACCGAAGGCGGCCTCGACGTGATTCAAAACCTAACCGAAATCACCCGTGCCTGCGAACGGCTCGCCCGCTCAGACATTGAAGTGTCACTGTTTATTGACCCAGACTTTCACCAAATTAACGCCGCAGTAGCCAGCGGTGCACCATTAATAGAAGTTCACACCGGCCGTTACGCCGATGCGCAAAACCCCACCGAAGCCAAGCTTGAGCTCATGCGTATTCAGCAAGCCGTTGAATACGCTAACCAGAAAGGCTTAATTGTGAACGCAGGCCATGGTTTGCACTACCACAACGTTACTGCCATCGCTGCCATTCCAGATATTTACGAACTCAACATTGGCCATGCCATTATTGCCCGCGCAGTATTAACTGGCCTACTAGAAGCGGTTAAAGAGATGAAAAGCCTCATTCAACACGCGCGCCCCGCGGACCAACCCCAGTGATTATTGGGATAGGCGTTGATATCGCCGACATTCGGCGCTTCAAAATGCTGGTTGAACGCTACGGCGAGCGTTTTGCTCAGCGTATATTGTCTGAATCCGAGCAGCTTGAATTCGGCCAATCTAAAAACCAACCCTCATTTTTAGCCAAACGCTTTGCGGTAAAAGAAGCCGCCGCCAAAGCATTGGGCACCGGCTTTGGCAAAGGTTTACATCCACGCCAAATAAGCCTTACCCATACCGAGCTGGGGGCACCTATATTGATGCTCAGCGATAAAGCCCATTTAATTTGGCAAAAACTTGGCTGCAACCAAAGCCACGTGAGCCTCTCCGACGAAAAAGATCATGCCATTGCTTTTGTCGTGCTTTCAAACCAATAGTTGCAACATCACCCGCGCTAATCGTAGCGTAGTCATTACCTGATCACCCCTTCGTTATTCCTTTTTTGCATAAATTAAGAATTATTAAGTGTTTTCTGTACTAAGCGCTTCGGATAGTATGTGTCTACGCTTTTGGTAACGCCATAGTCCAACCGTTTAAAAAAAGGTATAAAAAGGCGGCACAAAAGCGACACATAAAAGAGGCTTCAGCCATTACGTATGACGCTTAATATCACCATACGTAATTACCGAACAACCGATGCCCGTGAGATCACGGATCTGTTTCACAGCAGCATTCACCGCCTTGCGGTACAACAATATAGCCCGCAGTAATGTTAAGGGCCTAAGCACCGACGCCGCCTGAATAGCATCAAACCTTTTGTAGCGGCAAGCCAAGAAAACCCGCCAACAATTGCCGGGTTTATTGAGTTGCTAGAATCCAATGCTATCGACTGCATATACGTGCACCCAGATTTTGCCCGGCAAGGTGTCGCCAACCAGCTATACCAGCACGTAGAAGCGCAAGCGTTAAAACGGGGAATGCAAACATTTCTGGTCGATGCCTGCTAGCTAAAGCTTTTTTTAAAGTATGTGGGTTTGTCACAACCAGCCAAAACGAAGTACCTATGAACAACCAAACGCTGACCAATTTCAGCATGATTAAGTCGCTAAAACGAAATGATGTACTCAGCTAATGAAAGAACAACCGCTGCTAAAGCGATTAGGAAAATAGCTCTATGACACACAAACCTTTTCCGACGATCGAAGATTACGTTGGCAACACGCCGCTAGTGCGCCTGCAACGTATGGCCGGCAACAGCAGCAACCAGATATTGCTCAAGCTTGAAGGCAACAATCCGGCTGGTTCTGTAAAGGATCGCCCTGCGGTCAATATGATTGCTAAGGCAGAAGCGCGCGGCGATATTAAACCAGGTGATACACTCATCGAGGCCACCAGCGGCAACACCGGTATAGCCCTAGCAATGGCCGCGGCTATTAAAGGCTACCGGATGATTTTGATCATGCCGGACCATATGAGCGCTGAGCGTAAACAATCGATGTCGGCCTACGGTGCAGAACTTGTATTAGTACCTAAAGAATCCGGTATGGAAGGCGCCCGCGATCTTGCCGACGAAATGCAAACACAAGGTAAAGGCGTAGTACTGAACCAGTTTGGCAACATGGACAACCCCGCGGCCCATTACAGCGGCACCGGGCCAGAAATCTGGCAACAAACCGATGGTCGTATCACCCATTTTGTCAGCGCTATGGGCACTACCGGCACCATTATGGGTGTGTCTCGGTTTCTCAAAGAACAATCCGAATCGATCGAAATTATTGGCTTACAGCCTAAAGAAGGTGCGGCCATTCCAGGCATCCGACGCTGGCCTAAAGCATATCTGCCCACTATTTTTGAAGCCTCGCGGGTTGACCGTGTGATTGACCTCAACCAACAAGAATCCGAAGATTGCATGCGAGCACTGGCCCGCAAAGAGGGAATTTTCTGTGGTGTGTCTTCCGGTGGAGCGGTGGCCGGCGCATTAAAGATCTCCGCCGAAGTCGAAAATGCAGTGATTGTTGCGATTATTTGCGATCGTGGCGATCGTTACTTATCTACTGGTGTATTTTCTGCTGACTAAGGCCATTCAAAGCGTGGATATCTCAGATATCTGCTGGGGCCGATGATAGAATAGCGGCCCTTTTTTGAACACCTGTCCTCACCTCTCTCTACACTAAGAAAAATTCTATGAGCCGAAAAAAACGCCTATTTTCACCCGAACCCATCGAGCTAGAAATCACTGGTTTGTATAACGATGGCCGCGGCACCGCCGAGCACTTGGGAAAGCTATTACTGGTTGAAGGCTCATTACCGGGCGAAAAAGTGATCGCCGAGATAAAAGGTAAAAAGAAGAAGAACCTAGTCGCCAAAACCACCGAGGTGCTTGTGGCCTCGCCAGATCGGGTTGAACCAGCCTGCCCAAACGCAGAAATTTGCAGCGGATGCTGCCTGCATCACCAATCTAATGATGCCCAAATACTGGCCAAACAGGCGCGCCTGCAAGCATTGTTTGCAGCCGAAGAAGTACCCGAACCAGAGCAGTGGATAGAACCATTACTGGGCCCAAAACTTGGCTACCGCAACAAAGCACGGTTAGGTGTTCGGTACGTTCAAAAGAAAGAAAAACTACTGGTTGGCTTTCGCGAAAAAAATGGCCGTTACGTGGCTGAACTAGACAGCTGCCCGGTGCTCACTCCCGCTGTCGGCGAGCGACTATTAGCACTGCGCGAGCTCATTGGTGGCTTAGATGCCTTCGAGCGAATTGCACAAATTGAAGTCTCTGCTGGCGATACTCAAACCGCGCTGGTAGTGCGTCATTTAGATGGTTTAAGCGATGCTGATCAACAAGCACTGATCAAATTTGGCGAGCAACATGACCTGCACATGTACCTGCAGCCCGGTGGGCTCAATACCGTCCACAAAGTGTGGCCGGCAGACAATATTGAGCGGCTGAGCTACGCACTACCTCAGTTTAATTTAGAGATGCTATTTCACCCGATGGATTTCACTCAGGTGAATGCAGAAATCAACCAAAAAATGATTCATCAGGCACTGGAATGGCTGCAACCAAAACCACAAGATACGGTACTTGACCTGTTCTGCGGTCTGGGTAACTTCACCCTACCGATTGCACGAAAAGTGGCTGCGGTTGTTGGTGTTGAAGGCAGCGAATCTGCTGTGTCACGAGCGGATGAAAACGTCAAACATAACCAGATCGGCAATGCTGCGTTTCATTACGCCGACCTCTTCGAGCCGTTTGCCGAGCAACCCTGGGCAAAACAAAAGTACGATGCGCTGCTGATTGACCCGCCACGCTCGGGTGCTGAAGAAGTTGCTAACAATCTTCATCTGATTGACCCAGACAAAATACTTTATGTATCGTGCAATCCGACCAGTTTGGCACGAGATGCTAAACTCATCGCCAATGCTGGGTACAAGATTAAAAAAGCCGGTGTATTGGACATGTTTCCACACACCGCGCATGTTGAATCTATGGTTCTTTTTGAACGGATTTAACCTGTATAAAACGCTCTGTTATTTGAGTTAGATTTAGAAAACAACAACAGACTAGTGCGATATATTTATGGTTAAGGCAAGAGAACAATTAACCGACAAACTTGAAGACTTCGGAGATTTGGAGGAATGGTTTCTGCGCCTTAATCAGCTCAGCCCTTCTCTTGATCACGACAGTATTATCGCCGCCTGCGAAACCAGTTATTTCACAGAAAAGGCCGCCGAAAAAGCTGCGACCAGCGACGATGCCTGGGCTCTCAGCCCCAGCTGCTTTCGCACAGGGCTAGAGATGGCCGAAATCTTGGCCGAGTTCCAGCTCGACACCGAGACGATTCAAGCGGCTATTTTGTACCGTGGTCTGCGCGAGGGAAAACTCAAGCTCTCACAAATCCGCGAACAGTTCGGCGATGCCGTAGCTACCCTTAGCGATGGCGTCTTAAAAATGGCCGCCATCAGCATACGGACCTCAACCGCACCAACGGATAAAGCCGTAGTCAGCAACCAAAAACAAGTCGAAAACCTGCGCAGCATGCTGCTTTCACTGGTTGACGACGTGCGTGTCGCGCTGATTAAACTAGCCGAACGCACCTGCATGATCCGCGCAGTAAAAAACCGCGACCGCGACCGTCAGTACCGTGTCGCTAAAGAAGTGTTCGAAGTTTACGCACCGCTGGCGCATCGTTTGGGTATTGGTCAACTCAAGTGGGAACTCGAAGATTTAGCGTTTCGCTACTTGGAACCCGTCACCTATAAAAACATCGCCCACCTGCTGGATGAAAAACGTCTTGCTCGAGAGAGCTACATTAACGACGTGGTTGATAGCCTTGCGAACTCACTGGAAACCTCCGGCATTACTGCGGATATCAGCGGCCGCGCCAAGCATATCTACAGCATTTGGCGCAAAATGCAGCGCAAGAAAATTGGCTTTTCACAGCTCAATGATATTCGAGCGGTCCGGGTTTTGACCGGATCGGTGCGTGAATGTTATGAAGTACTCGGCATCGTTCACCGACTTTGGAACCACATTCCCAACGAGTTCGACGATTATATCGCCACGCCAAAGGAAAATGGCTATCGCTCGCTGCATACCGCAGTAGTTGGCCCCGAAGGCCAAGTGATTGAAATTCAAATTCGCACCCAGCAAATGCACGAAGAAGCCGAATATGGGGTGTGCGCACATTGGACTTACAAAGAAACCAACCGCAAAGGAGTCGCTCCGCGGCCGGTCGATTTCGACAGTAAAACCGCCTGGTTGCGCCAAGCATTAGAGCTTCATGACGAAGTTGGCGACCCCAATAATTTGCAAGACGAGCTACACGGCTATGATTCAGAAAGCCGGGTATATGCGTTCACCCCCGACGGCCATGTGATTAGCGTTCCGCTCCATGCTACTGCGCTGGATTTTGCCTACTACGTACACACTGAAGTCGGCCACAGCTACCGAGGCGCTAAGGTCAACGGCCGTATCGTAACCCTTAGTTATCAACTAAAAACCGGCGACATGGTTGAAGTATTAACCCGTAAAGATGGTCACCCTAAACGCGACTGGCTCAATGAGAACCTTGGTTATCTCAATACTGCCCGAGCGCGCTCAAAAGTACGCCAGTGGTTCAGTGCCCAAAACCACGAACAGAACATTCTGGATGGCCGATTAATGCTCGAGCGCGAGTTTCGGCGTTTGGCTGTCAGCCCCAAACGGCTCAAAGAAACCCTGCATGAGTATCAGCTCACACAATTGGATGAGCTATACGCCGAGGTGGGCCGCGGTAATATTCCAACCACCCAAATTGTCCGTGCAACCCAGCTACTGTACAACGCGGCAAGCCGCAACCTTGAACTGCCCTTTGGCTCTTCTAGCATCAAGGTACCTGCAAGCCCAGCTACTACCACAACACCGCAGAGCTTAAGCGGCATTCAAGTGCGCGGGGTCGGTAATTTGATGACTCATATTGCTGAGTGCTGCACGCCATCCCAGGAAGATGGCATCATTGGCTACATCACCAAAGCCCGTGGCGTCACAATTCACCGTCAGGATTGCGGCAACCTTGTTCGCCTAGACGAAGTAAACCCTGACCGTATTATTGAAGTCAGCTGGGGCCAAGTGCCGGAGAAACTATTTGTCTCCAACATTATGATCAGCGCCTACGACCGTTCTGGCCTATTAAGAGATGTGACAGCCATACTTGCCGAACAATCGGTCAATATTATTGCCGTCAGCACTTCATCAGAAAAATCCAATCATACCGCCAGCATGGAACTTGCTGTTGAAACCTCCGGATTTCAACAACTCGGTGCGGTACTATCCAAAATAAACCAACTGCCCAACGTAGTTGAAGCACGAAGAATCGCAAAAAATGGATGAAATTAGTCGGCTCAAAGAAATCATGGTGCAACTGCGTGACCCGCAAACCGGTTGCCCTTGGGACTTAAAACAAGACCTCAGCACATTACCGCCATTTATTTTAGAAGAAGCCTATGAAGTGGTCGATGCTATAGAACGCAACGATACCGATGATATTCGTGATGAGCTTGGCGACTTACTGCTGCAAGTTGTGTTTTCTGCTCAGCTTGCCAGTGAAGACAATAAATTTGATTTCGAAGCCATCGCAAAATCTATTTCCGACAAACTAGTACGCCGCCACCCGCATGTGTTTGGCGATGAAAAATTTGAAACCGACGAACAGCGCGCTGCATTTTGGGAGCAATCCAAAATAGAAGAGCGCAAAGAAAAACAAAAATCTGAAGGTGATACTTCTATTCTCGATAGCATTACCGTTGGGCTGCCTTCATTATCAAGGGCGCAAAAGCTGCAAAAACGCGCGTCAAAAGTTGGGTTTGACTGGCAACAAATCGAACCCGTTTTCGAAAAAATAAACGAAGAGCTTCAGGAAGTACGTGAAGCCAGCCCAGAGGAACTTGAAGAAGAAATTGGCGACCTGCTATTTAGCGTAGTGAATCTTTCACGGCATTTAAAAATTGATGCTGAAGAAGCCTTACGAAAGGGTAATCAAAAATTCATGCGGCGTTTTCAATACATTGAAAGGCAGGTAGAAAAAAACCAATTTACACTAGAGCAATGCTCGTTAGAAAAGCTTGACCAGCTGTGGGACCAAGCTAAGGAAGCAGAAAAAAAGTAACTCCATGGTTAGTTCTATAGTTACTTGCTGTTTCACTGCATCGTAAAGTCCTTCTAAATGTTCGCGCCGCAACTAACACTCACAACCATCACAGTAGTTATTTTTCCTAAATAAACTGAAAGGCAGACTGTTTTCGCAACCAGTACTACTTATAACTTTTTACTAACGATTTTTATACTGTAATCATCTGGATCAAAACGTGATGAAAATCCAAGTTTTTTCATCATTTTCATCATGCCATCGTTGTGACCCATGACTTCACCATCGATGCTCTTAAGCCCCCAACGGCGCGCTTCATCAATCAGGTAGTTCATTAAACGATACCCTAACCCATAGCCTTGCCAGTCATCTGCAACCACCACTGCAAACTCGCACCTTTCTCGGTCTTGGCACAGCACAAAACTTGCCACCGCAATTTCCGTTTCAACTATTTTTTCGTTAATTTCTTGATCTACCGTTACCACTAAAGCCATCTGCCGGTTAAAGTCGACTTTGGTAAACTCCGCCAACATTTTACGGTTAAGTTCTGACATATAACTCCAGAATCTCATATACCGAGACTCGTCTGACAAACCGCGAACAAACTTCTGTTCCATTTCTGCATCAGCGGGCCTGATTGGTCGCACGTTGACAATAATACCGTCGCGTAATTCCCACTGAGTGATCAGGTGTTTTGGATAGGGGTAGATCGCTAAGTGGCGATAATTAGTTGCCGCTTTTTCAGTGGTAATTGAAATCGTTTGCTCACCAATATATGCGTTACCTTCAATCAACGTCATCGAAAGATCTATTGCGTTAATTTCCGGTAGATCAACGATCATTTCTGATAAATGCACCAGCACTGTGGTGATGGCCTCCATATAATTTGAGAAATCGGCTTCGAGCCGCGCGCTTTCAATAAGGTCGATTGCAAGCTCTTCATTAAGTGGCGGCAACGCGACACTGAAACGATCGGCTACTGATTTTTTCCACCGGCTTTGCGGGCCAAACAAAATAACCGGGCCAAAACCTGGATCATGCCGAACCATTAATTGCAGTACAGGAATGGGGTTACCTGTTGCAGCATCGGGCTCGCCACGTTGAATGAGATAGTAATCTAGCAGTTGCTGGCACTGCGTTTGATCTAACTGTTGTTGATGGCTGCTTTGGGCGTTTTTAATTAACTTGCGGGCTTGTTGGGTATCTGGTTGCCAGGCAGTAACCTCTGGCCCCGGAGTTTGCAGCAACAATTGTTGCGATTTCTGATGCTGAACCAAATAACCAAAACCACGCACTGCCATTTCTGGATCACGGAACACGGGTATATGAGAAACGCCCAAATTTGCACGGTTTTGCACGACTGAAGTTTCGCCCATCCAGCACGCTAGCAAGGGCTTCGTACTGCTGCTGGCGATATCAATAACAACAGACTCTATGTCGTTTAGTGGCGTCATTGCTTGAGGTGTCACGATCACCAACACGCCATCTATGTTCGAGTCTGCCAGTGCCAGTTCAATGGCCGTACGGTAACGCTGGGCATCTGCATCGGCCAGAATATAGATGGGGTTATCTAGCTGACAAAAATCAGGTAGCTGCTGGTCGAGTGCAGCGCGGGTCGGTTCGCTAACCTGACCTAAGGTTAAACCCAGCTCAAGCACTCTATCTGCCGCCAAATCTGCCGGGCCGTCGCCATTGCTGATAATCGCAAGCCGATCACCAGATTGCCGATACTTTGAGGTCAGGGTTTTAGCCGCGCTAAACAGCTCGGTTGTCGAATGGACCCGTACTACACCAGTACGGCGAAGAATAGAGCTAAAAAGGTGATCCCGAGGAATAAAGGTATCGTCGATATACCGATTCACGCCAAAACGCCCGGACTTAATTGCAATGACCGGCTTAACGCTAGCCAATGCACGTAATGAGCTGATCCACTCGCGCGTATTTGTCATATGCTCAAGGTGAATCAAAACCCCTTTGGTTTGGTCATCTTTAACTAAGTAGTCAAGAATTTCCCAGGTTTCAACGGTCTTGCCGCTGCCAGTCGAAATGATCGATGAAAAACCAATACCGGCGGTTTCAGCCCAATCAATGGTGGCTGAACAAATAGCTCCCGACTGAGAGACAAAAGCCAAATTACCACGCCGCACTGCGCAGCGCCCGGTACTTGCGTTCAGGCCAATATCGGTGCGTATAACACCCAAACTATTGGGCCCTAGTAACCGAACACCCGCCTCTTTGGCAACGTCCATGAGCCCAGCGTTGTGTTCGCTCTTCAAGTATTCGTCTGAACCAGCTGAAAGTATCACCGCGGAAAGAATGCCTTTACGGCCACATTCTTGAACTATACTCGCTGTAACGGCGGCAGGTGTTGCGATAAGCGCTAAGTCCGGAGCCTCTGGAAGCTCGCTAACGAAGTCATAACAGGGATGATTAAACAGTTCAGAATATGCCGGGTTAACGGGGTAGATAGCACCACGATAATCTCCGTCAAAAAGGTTGTTTAATACGGTACCTCCCACCGATGTTAGGTTTTCGCTGGCACCAATAACCGCTATTGAACGCGGCTTAATTAAACCTGATAGGTAATGGATGCTGTCCATAGTAACGTCCGTTTTAAAAACATGAGTGTAAAGAAAACAGATTTCACAGGTGTGAAATGCACGTAGTTATTCGGCGCAGTACGCGAAGTTAACACCAAAATAAATGAGGTGCACCGAGTCTAACCGATCAAACAAAGATAAGTCACAGACATGAACACACAAGTCTAACTTATATGGGTTTGGCTTAATCGCCTAAATATAACTCGCTAGCCTAGCTTGGTAATATTTAAAACGTATGATAGTAAATAAGCATCAAATGATGGAATGAAAAGATATATGATTAAGAAGATACTGCTAGCTCTCCCGGTGTTATTTGGCCTAAGTTTAAGCAACAGTTCGTTGGCCGTTAGCGGCGCGTACCCCGATAGTTTTGACTTGCTCTGTGATCGCATTTACATGGTAGGCTATGAACAAAAAAACATATTGGCCTCCTATCTTAGCTGGGATAGAAAATCAAAAACTTTAACTATTAAAAGCGAAGAACTTAATGAATATAACGACGAGTTAGCTCCAGATCAGTACTTGGTTTTTTCAGCTATAAAAGATGACAAGGAAGATACCGTTATAGAGCTAACTTTTAAACGAAAATCAAAAAAAACAAAATGGGCTTCGCTTAACACTATACGTATAGTCGCATTAGAAGTTGCAAGCCCGAATGACTCAAGCAATGCATTTATAAAAGTAACCGATTTTTATGTAAAGTATGGCGTTGTTCAAAATGTTACGACCGTGCATTCAGCCTGCAATTTTAGAAATAGCGATGTTTATAATAAAACCCCAAACAGCCCCTCATCTAAAATCGCAAAACATAGCGCCAAACCCAAACAATCTTTATCTTCCTAACTAATTTTATTTTTTTCAAAAACAAATTTATTATTTATATAATCTGCACAAATAGTATCGCCTGCTATAAACCTTCCACTTAAGATATCTTGAGATAAAGGATTCTCAATAAGCTTTTGAATAGCTCGCTTTAACGGCCTTGCTCCAAACATTGGATCAAAACCCACATCTGCCAACATTAGCATTGCGGCATCTGTTATTTCAAACTTCAATTCCCGTTCTTCCAAACGTTTTCCCAGATTATTTAGTTGAATTCGCGCTATACCGGCTATTTGTTCTTTTGCTAACGGGTGAAATACCACGCTTTCATCAATACGGTTTATAAATTCTGGTCTAAAGTGCTGGCCAACAACACCCATCACGGCGCTTTGCATTTGCTCATAATCGGCTTCATCTGTAAATTGTTGAATCAAGTCTGACCCTAAGTTTGATGTCATGACAATAACGGTATTTCTAAAATCAACGGTTCTACCGTGGCCATCGGTTAGCCTCCCATCATCTAACACTTGCAGTAGTATATTGAATACATCCGGATGGGCCTTTTCAATTTCATCGAGCAATAAAACAGAATAAGGTTTACGGCGAACGGCTTCGGTTAGATACCCACCTTCTTCATAACCCACATAACCTGGCGGAGCCCCGATTAGCCGCGCTACAGAGTGCTTTTCCATAAACTCCGACATATCGATGCGTATCATTGCGTCTTCTGTATCAAATAAAAATGTAGCCAACGATTTACACAATTCAGTTTTTCCCACGCCAGTTGGCCCAAGAAACAAAAATGAACCATTGGGTCTACTAGGGTCAGATAGTCCTGCACGGGAACGCCGCACGGCGTTTGAAACGGCCACAACAGCTTCTTGCTGACCTATTACTCGTTTATGCAACTCCTGTTCCATACGTAGTAATTTTTCACGTTCGCCTTCAAGCATTTTTGCAACAGGAATACCTGTCCATTTCGAAACCACTTCTGCTATTTCTTCTTCAGTTACTTTGTCGCGTAGTAACTTCATGGTTGGCTGCGTTGCATTGCGACTGTCTTCAAGATTTTTTTCTAGCTTGGGAATAACTCCGTACTGTAGCTCAGACATACGCGCTAGGTCGCCTGCGCGCCGAGAACTTTCAAACTCATCTCGCGCAGACTCAAGTTTATATTTTATTTTCTGTGCACCCTGAACCGATGACTTTTCGCTATTCCAAATTTCTTCAAGGTCTGAAAATTCTCGTTCAACTTCGTTGATCTGCATTTCGAGTTTATTAAGGCGCTGCTTGGACGCCTGGTCTTTTTCTTTTCTTAGTGCTTCACGTTCAATTTTTTGTTGGATTAGCCGTCGTTCTAAACGGTCCATCACTTCGGGCTTGGAATCAATTTCCATACGAATTCTACTAGCGGATTCATCGATCAAATCAATTGCTTTATCCGGTAGTTGGCGGTCGGTAATATATCGTTGGGATAACTTTGCTGCGGCAATAATTGCCGAGTCGGTAATTTCAACGCCGTGATGTACTTCGTACCGACCTTTTAGGCCCCGCAAGATTGCCACGGTGTCTTCTTCGCTAGGCTCTTCTACAATTATTTTTTGAAAGCGCCGCTCAAGCGCCGCATCTTTTTCGATGTCGGTTCGGTATTCATTTAATGTGGTTGCACCTACGCAGTGAAGCTCGCCCCGCGCTAAAGCTGGCTTTAACATATTGCCGGCATCCATCGAGCCTTCTGCTTTACCGGCACCCACCATGGTGTGAATTTCATCGATGAATAAAATGATGCTGCCTTCTAGTTTTGCTAACTCCTTAAGCACTGCTTTTAGGCGCTCTTCAAATTCACCGCGAAACTTGGCTCCCGCAATCAGTGCGCCCATATCTAGCGACAGCACCCGTTTGTGCTTTAAGCCTTCGGGCACTTCGCCGTTTACAATGCGTTGCGCTAAACCTTCAACAATTGCAGTTTTACCCACGCCGGGTTCACCAATTAATACGGGGTTATTTTTGGTGCGGCGCTGAAGTACTTGAATGGTTCGACGGATTTCATCGTCGCGGCCAATGACTGGGTCAAGCTTTCCTTGCTCGGCGCGCTGAGTTAAATCTAACGTGTATTTGTCTAACGCTTGGTATTGCTCTTCTGGATTTGCGCTATCCACTGAGTCTCCACCACGAATATTTTGTATCGCGACATTCAATGCCTGCGCCGTTACACCAAAGCTATTCAAAATTTTTCCGGCATCGCCTTTGTCGCTCATCGCGGCTAGTAACGCAAGCTCACTTGAGATGAACTGGTCGTTGCGTTCTTGCGAGAGTTTGTCTGCCCGGTTTAACAGCTGCGTCAATGCCGAAGATAACGCCACATCACCCTCGGGATCCAATACGGTCGCCAGGCGTGAAATGGCATCTTTAAGTTGAAGCGACAGTGCCTTCACATCAAAGCCGGTTTGCATTAGCAAAGGACGAATTGAACCGCCGGGTTGATTTAGTAACACTTGAATTAGATGAACGGGCTCGATCAAATTATTATCAAAACCCACCGCCAAAGATTGCGCATCGGAAACTGCAGTTTGAAGTTTGCTGGTTAACTTTTCCATTCGCATTAATTTTATACCTCTTAGTTTTAATCTACGGTGGTTACTGCCGGGGTGGCGCTCAACGCCCTGATTTAGAGATAGGGGCGAAAACCACTGATTCAAGCATAGAATTAAAATTACGCGATTTTATTCACGGATAACCATCAATATTCGGTATGATTTAATGCACGTGTACGGTGCGAGAATCGGCCACTGGATACCGAGCAATGTTAACGCTATTTTCGTTGATTATTCCGTCTTCACAGTCAACTAATACTACCTACTATGTTGGTATCTCAGCTGCTGCTTCACTTGGGCGGGTCAGTTTGGCTTTCAGAAAACCGACTGATGGCGTAGAAACCGCAGGCTATATCGCACCAAAAAACGGTGACGTATATACAGCTGTACAACATACATTCTAAATAGTTATTTTTTCATACACTAACGATCACGGCGAATACGTCTACTCATACCGTACACACATTTTCATATAGGCCCAGGATTACTCATAAAGTCTGTACTTCAGGGTAGCTTTAGCTTAATTGTTTTTGGTTGGGCTCAGTTCATAATGGGCTTGCAGCCGATGTTGGTTTTGCTAACTGGCGAAGGGCATTTACACGGGTTTTCGCATTCCTATATGGGCGCTATATTGCTGGGGGTATTTTCAGCGATTACCGGAAAGTACCTTGCGGATTTAGGCCTTAGGGTACTGCGTATACCACGGAGCCAAAACCCCATTCAAGTACGGTGGTGCGTTTGCTTCATGAGTGCGTTTATCGGCACATTCAGTCATGTGGTGATCGATAGCTTTATGCACCAAGATATGGAACCGTTTTATCCATTTTAGACGGCCAATTATTTATTGGGCAGTATTCCTACCCAGTGGTTACACCAATTATGTATATATAGCGGAGTCATTGGCGCTATAATTTATTTCGCTGTTCAGTATTATAGAAAATCAATAACAGCCAAGCTCAACGTATAAGCTTTAACTTAACTATACTACGCTAGTCATATACCTCTTACACAAAGGAACATTCCATGAAAACTTTATTGATCGCACTGTCCGTAATATTAGCTGGAGTTTCTTCTTTTAGTTACGCCGGCTCGCCAGTTTCAATGTCTCCTGCTGGAGCCAGTGTTTATATTATTTCACCTACCGATGGCCAAACCGTTGGCACTACAGTTACCATTCAGTTTGGTTTAACAGGAATGGGCGTCTCGCCAGCGGGCGTTGAAAAAGCCAAAACTGGGCATCATCATTTATTGATAGACGGTAACAAGCTTCCTGATTTAACCCAACCTTTGGGTAAAGATGTGATGCATTTTGGCGGAGGCCAAACTGAAAAAACTATCGAACTATCCAAAGGCACTCACACGCTACAATTAATTTTGGGTAATCATTTACACATTCCTCATAACCCACCGGTGGTTTCTAACAAGATCACCATTACGGTTAAGTAAATTTCAGCGGCTTAGCCAGCACTGACGGTATACGGTACTGGATAGCCCTCATCAGTCACGCGCTGGGCTTCTTTCCCCCGGCGCGTAACTATCCCACTGTTTAGCTGCTCTCCCCCATTACTCCTCTGGCTATTCCTCTCAGTATTTTTCTAGCTATTTATTAGCAATTGCTCACGCGCTGCCATCATGTTTTGTAGCGCTGGCAATACCTCTTCCCAACTGCGGGTTTTTAGTCCGCAATCTGGGTTTATCCACAAACGTTCTGCCGGAATACGCTGCTGCGCTTTTTGTATAAGCTGAACTATTTGCTCCACTGTTGGCGTATTGGGTGAATGAATGTCATACACCCCTGGGCCTATCTGGTTGGGGTAATGAAAGTCATCAAACACATCCAGCAAGGTCATGTCTGAGCGCGAGGTTTCAATGGTGATGACGTCGGCATCCATTTTAGCGATCGATTCAATGATGTCATTAAACTCGGAATAACACATGTGGGTGTGAATCTGCGTTTCATCTTTAACACCGTTGGCTGCTACGCAAAATGCACCAATTGCCCAATCTAGATATTTAGCCCATTGGGATTTACGCAACGGCAGGCCTTCGCGTAATGCCGCTTCATCTATTTGAATAATATCTATTCCCGCTGCCTCAAGGTCTAACACCTCTTCGCGGATAGCTAATGCTATTTGCAGGCAGGTGTCTGAGCGCGGTTGGTCGTCTCGCACAAAAGACCAATTCAGAATAGTCACTGGGCCAGTCAACATGCCCTTCATCGGTTTTTTGGTTAGAGACTGAGCGTAACAAGCCCACTCCACTGTCATGGGTTTTGGCCGTGAAATATCGCCAAAGATGATGGGCGGTTTCACACAACGCGACCCATAGGATTGCACCCAACCAAATTGACTTGAGGTATATCCTTTTAGTTGCTCACCAAAATACTCCACCATGTCGTTGCGCTCTGGCTCACCGTGAACCAGTACATCTAACCCCAGCGCTTCTTGCTCGCTAATACACAAGGTTATTTCGCGCTTCATATCTTCGCGGTATTGCTGCTTCGATAATTTACCTGCGCGAAAATCCCGGCGGCTTTTCCGTATCTCTGGCGTTTGCGGGAAAGACCCAATGGTGGTGGTTGGGTAGCGCGGTAACCGTAGTTTTTCTTGCTGAACTTCTTCCCGTACGGCATAACTTGAATTGCGCTTAGCCATCTCATCGTTGAGTGTACTTAACGCTTGTTTAACCTGCGGGTCATGAACCCGGCTTGAGTTACGGCGTGTCTGCAGCGCCGCAGAATTTTGCGCCAAAGCCACCGCAACGCACGAACGCCCATCATTTAGTGCCTTTGATAACAGCTCCAATTCTTGCAATTTCTGCACGGCAAAAGCCAACCAAGAGTTAAGTTCTGGGTCTAATTTTTGCTCACTCGCCAAATCCACCGGAACATGCAATAACGAGCACGACGGTGCCAGCCATAGGCGCTGGCTGCTCACACCGCCCAAACGTTGATGCAGCGGTTCAAGCCAATCTAAGGTTTGGTTAAGGTCTGTAATCCAGATATTGCGGCCGTTAATCACCCCTAACGACAATACTTTCGTTTCGCCCAAATGCGCGACCACAGCCTCAACTTCATCTTTTGCGTTGATCGCATCCAGATGTAGGCCATCCACTGCCAGCCCACAGGCGAGGCTCAGATTTTCTTTAAGCTGACCAAAATAGGTGGCAATCATGATCTTGAACGAACGGCCTTGAAGGCGCTGGTAAATAATATTCGCGGCTTCTTGCCACTGTTCGTCAAGCTCAGTGACTAACGCAGGTTCATCCATTTGAAGCCATTCAATACCGCAACTTTGTAAGCTATCGAGCAGGATTTCATAGGCTGTAATCAAGTCATCCAGCAGCTCTATTTTATGACTGCCGTCTTTGCTTTTCCCCAACCATAAATAAGTTAGGGGGCCAATAATCACCGGTTTTACGGTTAACCCCAGTGCCTTTGACTCGCGAATTTGGTCCACCAACGCGGCTGCATCTGGGCTAAAACAGGTATCGCGGTCAAACTCCGGTACAATGTAGTGGTAGTTTGTATCGAACCATTTGGTCATTTCGCCCGCGCTCACGCAGTTTTTTGGCTGGTCGTGGGCCGACCGTCCACGCGCTACTCTGAAGTAATTATCTAGCGCATTACCCGGCAAACCTGCCACTCTAGGTGGCACGTGGCCCAGCAAAAAGCTGGTATCGAGCACTTGGTCGTAGAACGAGAAATCCCCCACCGGCAGGTAGTCCAAACTGGCTTGCTGTTGCCAGTGGGCTCTTCGCAGTTTTGCCGCGCTATCAAGCAATGTCGATTGGCTCGTCTGGCCTTTCCAGTATTTTTCCAGTGCTTGTTTTAATTCTCGTTTGCCGCCAATCCGCGGAAACCCAAGATTGTGGGTCGTAACCATGACCAAATTACTCCAGTGTTAATGTGATAGCGGCGCATTGTATTGAGGATGGGTGGTGAGTAATAATGATCATTTATTCGCTATTGATGAGAATTATTCATAGATGATTGAACACAGCCACCTCAAAATAATCTCGGCGCTGCACCGTAACGGCACACTTACCGAGGCTGCGAATACCCTGTTTTTAAGCCAGTCGGCGCTTTCGCATCAAATTAGAAGCCTTGAAAAAAAGCTACAAGTTGCGCTGTGGGAACGTAACGGCAGGTACCTGCGGCTCACCCAAGCCGGCATGCTTTTGCTACAAGTTGCCGAGCAAGTGCTGCCGGTGTTGAGCCAAGCAGAAGCCAGCCTCAAAGCCTACGGCGAAGGCCGCCAAGGACTATTACGCATTGGAGTTGAATGCTACCCGTGTTATGAATGGCTGACAGGCGTAACCGGTGAGTTCATGCGGCAAATGCCCGATGTAGATATCGACATCATCAGCAAATTCCAATTTTCCGGGCTTGAAGGACTGCTGAATCATCACATTGATATATTGGTGACACCTGACCGCATCAACCAAGAGGGTAGCTACTACGAAATATTAACCGACTATGAAATGGTGTTGGTGCTGGCCAAAGATCACCCGCTTGCGGGCAACCAAAAAATCAGCCCTGAACAACTGGCCCGGCAAACCCTCCTAACATTCCCGGTACCGGAACAACGGCTCGATATTTTCAACCATTTTTTGACGCCTGCCCAGCTTAAACCAGCTCATCACAAAGTAGTGGAATCGCTAGAGTTGATGCTGCAAATGACAGCCCTACAGCGGGGTGTTTGCGTACTGCCAAAATGGTTGGCGCAAAGCCGCTGCACCAACCAAAACTTGAGCATTTTGCAATTAGGTGAAACTGGAATGCCCCGGCATCTGTATATTGCTATGCGCGAAAGCGACCGCGATATTGCGTACATTCGAAAGTTTATTGATGTTGGGCAGGCTGCTGCGGGTCAATCATTCGATACTCTTTGATCCAACTAACTAGCCATTTGAGGCAGCCCTAGCGTGGGCTTAATTGCAGTTTTTCGTGGCCGAAACAGCTGGGCCAACGCGTTATGACTCTGGGCTACTCAGCACCATAACCGAAGCCATGCGGCCAGTCTGGCCATCACGCCGGTAAGAATAAAACTGCTCTGGTTGTTCTACGGTGCACAGATCACCGCCATAAATATGCTCAATGCCCAAGGCGCTTAATTTTGCCCGGGCAATAGCGTACAGGTCTGCCAGCCAGTGGCCAGCGCGCTTATTCACCGGAGTAAAAAATGCATCTAGCGGTGCGTTGGCTGGTGATTCAGCCATCATTTGGCTGCGCACTTCATCGCCCACTTCAAACTGATTGGGGCCAATTGCGGGGCCAAACCACACCATTATTTGCGTAGTCGAGCAGGCAAAACGTGCAGCGGTTTGCTCTAATATTCCGGCACTCAAACCACGCCAACCGGCATGAGCCACGGCTATTTGTGTACCTTGTTGGTCACAAAAAAACACCGGCAAACAATCGGCCGTGAGTACCGCAATGGGTTGGCGACGCTGCTGGGTAATGATGGCATCTGCTTTAACGGGCTGCTGATTATGCCGTGCAGAAATTGTTGGGCTGGTGGCTTCAACAACGGCGGTGCCGTGTACTTGATCTAGCCATTGAATGGGATGCACCGCACCCTGGTGAAGCACTAAATGTTGCTGAAGCCGTTTACGGTTTTGCTCAATACTGCGGGGGGCATCGCCAACATGGGTTGCCAGATTCATGCTGTGCCACGGGGCTGCGCTTAGGCCACCATTGCGGGTGGTGACCAGTGCATGAACCTGTGCCGGCGCGGGCCAATTGGGAACAACCCAATCATTCATGGTCTCGTTTGTCTTCGTTCAATACTTCTATTAGCGCCAGCATGTCGTCGGGAAGGGGTATTTCCCACTCCATCCATTCGCCAGTATCAGGGTGCTCGAAGGCCAAAAACTTGGCGTGTAACGCTTGCCGGCCAAAGCGCAGCATGGTCTCTTTAAACTCTGGGGTGCCACCTGCGGGTAGTCTTGATCGGCCCAAATAAACCGGATCCCCCAACAGCGGATAGCGAATATGCGCCATGTGCACCCTAATTTGGTGGGTACGGCCGGTTTCTAGTTGAACGCGAATATGCGTGTGGGTACGAAAGCGCTTCACCACACGGTAATGAGTAACCGCGGGTTTGCCGCCGTGTTCGATGACGGCCATTTTTTTGCGGTGAACCGGATGCCGGCCCATTGGTTTGTTAACCGTACCGCCGCCGACCATCACCCCTTGGGTGACTGCCTCGTATTGGCGCGTCATGTTGCGTTTTTCCAACTGCCGAACCAAACGCGTATGCGAGCGCAGCGTTCGTGCCACCACCATTAAACCGGTGGTGTCTTTATCGATACGATGAACAATGCCGGCTCTGGGTATTTGCGCCAGCTCTGGGTAACGGTGCAACAGCCCATTAAGCAACGTGCCAGACCAGTTTCCGGCACCGGGGTGCACCACAAAACCAGCGGGTTTGTTGATCAACACAATGTGGTCATCTTCATACACCACGTTCAAATCAATCTTTTGCGGTTCCCATTCATCAGGGGCATCAAGCTCCGTTTCAATACGAACGACCTGCCCTTCTCTAACCTTTTGGCGCGGTCGCTGGCTTTGCCCATCTACCGTGAGTTCGCCGGCTTCTATCCATAGCTTTAAACGGGACCGCGAATACGTGGCAAACAGTTTAGCGGCGGCTTGATCCAGCCGTGCTCCGTCAAGTTCTTCAGGAATTTCGGCCTGCAATGAAATTTTTTCTGGTTCGGTCATCTAATAAGGTTCATCTAGTAAAACGAGAATATTCTCTCAATCAATCTTTTGGGCCGCTGAAGCCAGTGAATGCTCCGTGAAGCCCGCTGATTTAGCGCCTTTTTCAGCATCCATACGGCTTTGTAGCGTTTTTGTGCTTATAATGGCGGCCCGATTATACGCTGACTTCGAGCCTATCGATGCATATGTTTACAAAACAGTTATCTCTACGAATTATTCTACTCATCAGCTTGCTTGCATTGTTTAGCGGCTGTAGCTCAAACCCCGAATCTGAAGAAGAATCCGACGAAACCGCCTCGTTGGCAGAATACGAAATTTACCAACGTGCCGAAGCATCGATGGACATTGGTCAACACTCCGAAGCCATCGAACTTTTCCAAAAACTTGAATCACGCTTTCCCTTTGGAAAATACGCCCAACAAGCACAACTAGAGCTGATTTTCGCCTACACCAAAAACTTTGAACCTGAAGCCGGCATCGCCACCGCTGACCGGTTTATTCGGCTAAACCCCCAGCATCCAAAAGTAGATTATGCCTACTACCTAAAAGGTGTAGCACTTTATGAGATGGATATCGGGTTTGTTGAACGTTACCTGCCCACCAGCACCAACGACAAAGACCCAGGCCGCGCCCGCGAAGCCTTCGCAGAGTTCTACCAACTGCTAAAACGCTTCCCCAATAGCGAATACGTACCCGATGCCCGGGCCCGTATGGTGTATCTGCGCGACCGCTTAGCTGCCTATGAAATTGCCGTTGGGCGTTACTACATCACCCGTGGTGCATACGTTGCCGCAGCCAACCGTGGCCAATATGTAGTCGATAACTACCCATCGACCCCATCCGTAGTCGATGGCCTAAACCTAATGCTAGAGTCCTATCGCGCTCTCAAGCTCGACGACTTGGTTAAAGACACCGAACAACTCATCAACAAAAACTTCCCAGCCTCATAAAACCCTGCCAAACAAAAAGCCACCGCCTAGCTACTTAATATTGCCTATTAACATTGCCTAGACTAGCCGGTGGCTCTATTTTCAACTCGCAAATTATTCGCGCCCTAACGCCTTAAGTAGCCATTAAAAACTACCCCGAGTGCGAATAACCACGCTCCATTTTTGCAATCTCTACCTGATAATCGCTATACCATTTACTCTTACCCAACGCTTGCGCCGCAGCGTGGTTTGGGTGCTCCTTCCATGCCTGAATATCCTCCAGCGTGCGCCAATAGGTTACCGTGATTTCTCGGTTGTTTTTGGTCACGCCACGCACTCCCAAAAAGCCCGGCTGATCCGCGGCTAAAGCATTCATCTTTTTAGCCATTTCAGCGTAACCGTCGGTATCCGACGTGAGCGTAGCGGTAAAAATAACCGCATAACAGGGTGTTTCAACGTGATTCATAAGGCATTCCTTTATTGTTTCAGGGGAAGTTACTCATTAGCATTCATAGCACGTGTAACTACAACTTGAAGTAGGCTCTTTTCACACAAAAGTTATGAGCAAGCTTTAGACAAGCATTAAAAACCCAAACCGGAAGAAAGGTACAACCCATGAATCCAGCAACTGAAATTTTCGTATTCAAAACAGAAACCGGAAAATAACGCGAAAAAACAGGCGTTTTAAAAAGCCTACACGAAGAAATTATAGCCGCGCCAAACAGCACGGTTACAAGTAACTACACATTAATAGGGGCTTCTGACAATACAACAATAAGCCAAATATACGAGTGGAGTGACCTGAAAAGTGCTCAACGAGTCAATTATTTGAGGCCGAAGATAATAATTATTCTGGCTGATTTGATCACTGGCTGATACTTAGGGTGCGCATTCTTTCAAATCTGTGATTTTCTTGGTGACGCTAGTTCGATATGCTTTGATCTTTGCATAATCTAATTCATTCAGGATCAAGGCATTTAAGCCTATTCGTAGGCACGTACAATGTACGTACCGTCAAAAGCACCTTACTCGCCCATTCGCTGACGCACCACTTCATACAAACAAACCCCTGTAGCGACAGACACATTCAAACTTTCCACTTTCCCTGCCATTGGAATAGAGGCAAGCCAGTCGCAATTTTCTTTGGTTAGGCGCCTTAGGCCCTTTCCTTCTGAGCCCATTATCATGGCGATGGAGCCACGGTAATCTAGATCGAACATGGTTTGTGGTGCTTCGTCGTCGGTGCCGACAATCCAGATGCCTTTCTCTTTAAGCTTATCCATTACGCGCGCAAGGTTGGTAATTTGCACAAAAGGCACTAGCTCAACTGCGCCACAAGCGACCTTTTCTACCACTGGCGTTAAACCCACAGATTTATCTTTAGGTACGAGCACTGCGTGTACGCCGGCAGCTTCTGCGGTTCGTAAACAAGCGCCTAAATTGTGTGGGTCTGTTACGCCATCGAGTATCAAAATCAACAGCGGCTCTTGCATCGTTTCAAGCAGTGGCCACAGTTGTTTTTCAGTAAGCGGTACGCGGGCTTCGCACAAGGCTGCTACACCTTGGTGAACCCCCGGGGCAATTTTGTCGATCTCTTTACGCTCAACTGCACTGACGGGTATTTTGTGTTTGTGGGCTTGTAGCTCTACGGCTTCTATGGCTGCATCTTGGCGGCCACGCAGAACTACTATTTTTTCTACACGTTCTGGCGAGCCTTTAAGCAACCGCTCTACTGCGTGAATGCCGTATATCCAACTTTGTTTAGGTTGTTCTTTCATGAAGTTTATTCTGGTTTAGTTTTTGTTTTAGGTTCTTTTGTAATAGGTGCTTTTGTTTTTGGGGCATCGGTTTTGGAAGCATTGGCCGCAGCACCAGGTTTGTTTTTTGATTTATTTTTTGGCGGGTGCTTTGGCCTTCTTTTTGGTTTTTTCTTACTCTCCGCAGCTTTAGGGGTTTCGCCTTTAGGCTTATCACTATTGGTTTTATCACTGGCGGACTTTTCATTGCCATTGCCACGCATAATGCTTTCTGGTTTAGATATACCTTTAGCGGCGGCGTTTCTTTCTGCTTTGCCTTTTCGGTTTTTTCTGCTGGGCTTGCGTTTGGTTTTTGCGGTTCTAGTGTTAGATT
Source organism: Pseudomonadales bacterium (assembly GCA_016763075.1). Lineage (GTDB taxonomy): Bacteria > Pseudomonadota > Gammaproteobacteria > Pseudomonadales > JAHRWD01 > JAHRWD01. The sequence goes on along the minus strand of JAESUM010000088.1, from coordinate 3,673 downwards.
CTTTACGCGCTTCGTCTTTGTTTGAGCCTTCTACAGCGCTCTGGGTTCTTTCGCTTGACCCGAGGTTTCTGTTGTTATTTGGGCGGGAATTTTTACCCCGCGCTTTGCCGGGGCCTTTTCTTTTTTCAGATCCTGGGCTCTTTCCTCTTCCCGCTCCTTTTCCACCCTTGGAGGAAGATCCGCCATCAGCCGCTTCAAAATCTATTTTCTTTTCGTCTACGCTTACGCGCATAACACGCACACGAATTGAATCGCCGAGACGGAATACTTTTCCGGTGCGTTCGCCCACTAAACGATGTTTTACTTTATCAAAATGATAGTAGTCGTTGGCCAGGGCAGTAATGTGAACTAAGCCTTCTACATATAAATTTTCCAACTCTACGAATAAACCAAAGGAGGTCACGGCAGTAACGATGCCTTCAAACTCTTCGCCTACTCGGTCTTGTACGTATACGCATTTGAGCCAATCGGTTACATCGCGGGTGGCTTCATCTGCACGGCGTTCGGTCATTGAGCTATGCTCGCCGAACTGCAGCATTTCTGCCATGCCATAGGGGTAACTTTGTTGCTGGGTTAATACCTGCGCAGTTTCAAAACGCTTCACATGTTCTATTGGTTTTTCGGAGCGAATTAATGAGCGAATAGCACGGTGCACTAATAAATCAGGGTAACGCCGAATGGGCGAAGTGAAATGCGCATAGCTGCTGTACGCCAAACCAAAGTGGCCTAAGTTTTCCGGCTGGTACACCGCTTGCTTTAATGATCGCAGCATTACGGTTTGAATTAACCTAAAATCAGGCCGTTCCAAAATGCTCGATAATAACGTTTGGTATTCACGCGGCTTTGGTTTGTTACCGCCACCCAAACTCAAACCTAATTCGCCAAGAAATTCCCGTAGGTTTTTTAGTTTTTCTTCTGATGGGGTTTCGTGAACGCGGTACAAACATTCGAGTTCAGATTTTTCAAGAAAACGTGCGGTGGCCACGTTTGCCGCAAGCATGCATTCTTCAATTATTTTGTGTGCATCGTTTCGCGTGGTGGGAACAATCTCTTCAATTTTTCGGTTTTCGCCAAACACAATGCGAGTTTCAACGGTATCAAAATCAATCGTGCCACGGGCAGAACGCGCGCTGCGTAATGCACCATAGAGTTTGTGCAGCTCTTCAATGGGTTCGATCAGATCTGGATTTAGCTTTTGAATAATTTCAGCTTCAGCGGAACCCGAATCGTCAAGAAAAGCCCCCACCTGATTGTAGGTTAGCCTTGCTTGCGAATGCATCACGGCTTCATAAAACTCGTAACCGCCAACGCGGCCAGCTGGGCCAATGCTAAGCTCGCAAACCATGCACAGTCGATCAACCTTTGGCTTTAACGAGCACAACCCGTTAGAGAGTAGTTCTGGCAACATAGGGACTACGTGATCGGGAAAATAAACCGATGTACCACGTTGAATAGCTTCGCGGTCTAGCGCCGAGCCAGGCTGAATATAGTGCGAGACATCTGCAATCGCCACGAACAATGTCCATCCGCCGCTTTTTTTCGCGTGGCAATATACCGCATCGTCAAAGTCTCGCGCATCTTCACCGTCGATGGTTACGAAGGGTAAATCCCGTAGATCAAAACGGTTAAATTTATCTTGCTCACGTACTTCTTCGGCTAGGGTTTGAAGCGCTTCTTCAACATCATCACCCCATGTATGGGGGATCTGAAACTGCCGTATCGCTACTTCAACTTCTACCCCGGGGTCCGATGCTTCGCCCAGCACTTCGGTAATGTTACCCATGGCACGATGCCGAAGGCCTGGCTGTTCGGTGATTTCTGCCAACACGTATTGGCCATGTTTTGCATCGCCACGGGCATCCGGCGGGATCATCACGTCTTGGCTGATACGCCGACTTTCTGGAGTTACATAGCTAATGCCGTTTTCTTCAAAGTAACGGCCAACAATACGTTGTATCGAGCGCTCGACGACTTCGACAATGGCGGCTTCGCGGCGCCGAGACCATTTGTCGTTTTTCTCGCGCGCCAGTACGATATCGCCATCGAACACTTGTTCCATTTGGCGGCTACCGAGGTAGTAATCACTTGAGCCATCTTCAGGAATCAAAAACCCAAAACCATCACGGTGACCTTGAACCCGGCCTTTAATAAGATCGAGTTTATCTACCGGGGCGTAGCCATCGCGGCGATTGCGCAGTAACTGGCCATCACGCACCATAGCTTTAAGCCGACGGCCCAGTGCTTCGTGGGAGCCTTCGGATGTCAGGCCTAGCTCGTCAACCAAATGGTCAAAATTGGCGGGGCCTTTGCGGTTTTTCAGGTGTTCTTGAATAAATTCGCGACTTGGAATCGGGTTGTCGTAACGTCCGGCTTCACGGGAGGCGTAGGGGTCATTCGGTTTTTTGGATTTAGGCATTCAGTACCAGCCAGCGTGGGCTAATTAAGGGACTATTTTGTGGGGCTATAAATAGAGGGGGCGTAATAAGGATAGGCGTAGATCAACACGTTGACCCGGCCAGTTTGTGACCGTTTTTTTGAACGTCGTTGAATCCGCGAATGATAGCACGGCCAATATGACAAGTCCTTGACAACCTTTTGGCTGCTCGGTACAGTGCGCGCCCTCTTCCAGCGCCGGTTTCTACGGCGCTACGCAAGATACGCCCAGGTGGTGAAATTGGTAGACACGCTAGCTTCAGGTGCTAGTGATCGCAAGGTCGTGGAGGTTCAAGTCCTCTCCTGGGCACCATTCTGAAAAACCTCGAAAGACCACAACAAGCCACTTAATGCATTGATTCTTAAGTATTTTTCCAGCCTTACCACTTCTACCTCCCGGCCTACCACCGTCTATGATTGTCCCTTCTATGGAACGTCAGTGGAACGTAGGTTTACAACCCCCAAGCACTCACCCATGCCTGTTTTCCACTATAGCCACCCTGCTGTAATGAACTAAACCCCATTTCAGCAAAGCATAGCCGGCACTCAGCAAAACCCTATCCTTACAATTGGTATAAAAACCTGTAAACATACGATGCGGGCCTCATGCATCGGACACTAACTTTTCTTCTCACGCTGACACACACTGCAAACGGCCTTGCTTCAAATGCTAGCCCTGCTGAAGGTCATTAGTAAAGGAAACTCTGGGTAACCATCAAACATCAAGTTAACTCTTTTCCGGGACGGGGACATAGATCAAATCAGCTTTGCGGAGCTGGCAGTCACACTAGATTTATTTCCACGCAAGCTGGACTCTTTCACCTGTGAGCACACTCGACTGCCAGACGCCAAGCGCGGTATTTTAAGCTCATGGCAGGGCTGAGGTGTTATTCAGTCTTGAGGAGCTACAGATCTTTAAAAGGGCGGGCCATCCGGGATAATGGTTCGAGACCAATTGGTTAAAAGCCACGCGCTCAACCTAATGCAATACATTGTTTTTAAAGGAATTAATAAGATTAGGCTGGCTCTTCGCCGCTTCTATGAGTGAAAAAGGATGCCGATCCCCACGTAATCTGTTGGTATATAAGGCTTCTGACAACTCTACATAGAACAGGTTTATGGGAATCGACATCCAGCGGGACATTTTGGGCCTCAAAGGGCAGTGCGTCAACCAGATAAAATTCGACGATGAGAAGGAACAACTCGTCATTTGCTGCCGCCGGGACAGGCGCAGAAACGC